>NZ_DAOMQT010000056.1:0-26143 GCF_035445465.1 Agriterribacter sp. | reverse complement strand
AACCACAACCAGCCGTTTGAAAAAAGAATTATTCTATTTTTACCGGACAGCAATGTTTTGGAATCGACGATTTTCTTTTAAACCGGTACAGTGTCCGTACACCTACACCTATCAGTTCAGCAACATCTTCGATACTGATCCAGTCGCCTTTAGGTTTTTCCTTTTCAGGCATAACTGTAGGTATTCCTTTACTTAACGACTGTTTCAGTAATTGATCATTGGTTTCAAGAATTGTCCGGGTGATTTTTTCTTCTTTTTTTCTTTTCTTGTAATTACGTCCGGCGCATTTGAGAGAGCAAAATTTAGTGACTGTTTTTTGTGCGATAAATGACTGCTTGCAATGCTGGAAAATTTTCTTGACACGAATGTTTGAACTCATTTTACCTGGTTTTTGGCGGTTAAAGTATCAGTCAATTGTCCGGTTAATTAACCGTTGCTCTGCCTTGAGCTGCCCCTAACTGACTGGAACTGTATAGAACTGCCTGTAGCTGTCGCTATTTGGCCACCCCTATTTTTTTCGCTTCGATCTCATTGCCTTTTTTGGCAAAAGATACAAATGGGGCCAAACCCTACAATGAAAGTTCGGTAAAATGCAATAAATTTAACTTTTGTAAACAATTGCTTTTCAGCAAAATAATTAAGTGAAGGTAAAATAAGTTAACTGAAATAACCCCGCCTATTTTCCGATACAAAACTTCCCGAATATCGTTCCCAGTATATCGCGATCAATTTCTACCTGCCCGGTTATTTCACCTAAGTAATGCAGGCAGCGGCGGATATCTAAAGCCAAAAGATCCCCGGTAAGATTATTATCCATACCGGTTTTAATATCGTTCAAACACTCCAGCACTTTTTGCAGGGCGGCAAAATGCCGGGCATTGGTAACAATGGTATGCTCGGTTTGGATGGTTTCCCCTATGGCTTTTTCATACATCACTGATTTCAGTGCTTCAATGCCCTCTTTATTTTTGGCAGATATGTATATCGCCGCCGGATCTTTTCCGGAAGCATTTGCATGAAGATTTGCGGGGGAAAGCTGGTCATATTTATTATATACTTCAATAACCTTTTCACTGTATGGCTTCAACCATGTAATTCCCGACTGGTCTGTATCAGTCAGGTCTCTAAGGTGAATAATAATATCCGCTTTTTCTGCATTGTGCCTGCTGCGTTCAATACCCAGCTTTTCAATACGGTCGGTAGCATGTTCCCGGATGCCCGCGGTATCTACCAGGCGAAACAAAACGCCGTTAATATTCAGCACTTCTTCAATAGTATCCCGTGTTGTGCCCGCTATGTCGCTTACAATAGCCCTTTCTTCATTGAGCAAAGCATTCAGCAGGGTTGACTTACCGGCATTGGGCTTGCCAATAATGGCTACGTTAACCCCATTTTTAATAACGTTTCCTAATTTGAAGGAGTATAGCAATTGTGTGGCAGAGGCCGTTAACTGCGCAATGAGCTGCTCCAGTTGCGGGCGGTCGGCAAATTCTACATCTTCCTGCGAAAAGTCGAGCTCCAGCTCAATAAGGGCCGCAAAGCCAATCAACCGGTCGCGCAGGTCCTTTAAATCGGATGAAAAGCCGCCCCGTAATTGTTTAAGCGCTGTTTGTTGCGCCGCCAGGGAATGCGCCGCAATAACATCCGCAACGGCTTCTGCCTGGGTAAGATCCATCTTTCCATTTAAAAATGCCCTTTGGGTAAATTCACCCGGCTTAGCCAGGCGGGCTCCTTTTTGTATACAGGCCGCTATGATCTGTTGCTGAATAAAGGGTGAGCCATGGCAACTGATCTCTGCTATATTTTCGCCCGTGTAGGATTTGGGCGCTTTGTACAGTGATATCACCACTTCATCCAGTTCCTCTTTTTCATTTTTTAGCATCCCCACATGCAGGGTATGAGTGGCCTGGCGCAACAGGTCTTTGCCTGTAAATAATGCATCTGCAATAGCAATACTATTTTCACCGCTTAGCCGTATAACGCCTATTGCTCCAATACCCGGGGGAGTAGCCAGCGCTACAATCGTATCATCCCATGCTGAAAATGTGTGCAACATGCGGCAAAAATACAATTTGGTTAAGGTGCAGCCGCCAGTAATTTTTTATCTGCTTCATCCATATCAGCCATAGCATATTTTTGTATGCCGCTTATCGTCATCTCATCTAATGCGGCTACTAACTGCCGGTAGTTGCTTTGTAATCCCGGTTTAATAATTACCATTAATGCTGCCTAGTTGCCCAATGCCTGCCGCTTTTTTGTAATTATATTACGCAATGCTGCCTGATCAAGAAACAGGTTCATCATGTGTATACCGGATGGCTTTTGTGCAAAACCTTCATAACATACCGTATTGCCGTTTTGCCCTAATAATACCGTTAGCGTACGGCTTTCTGCAAAAGGTGCAGCCGGTCCATCGGCAGGCAGCAGCAGTTGCATTGCTGTAGGTTTGTTTAACACGGTATTAAAAATAAAGAATGTAATAAGTAAAAAGCCCAGGTCCACCATGGGTGTCATATCAATGCGTAAAGTTTTGATTCCGGCAACGCGGTATTTTGCTTTTCCCTGTACCGGAAGGTTAAGATCGGCCATAGCATTCGTTTATATCATAAGACAGGGATTTCATGCCTTTCCATAAATTGTTTTATGATTTCTTTGGAGCATAAAAAATCCCCGCTGTTTGATAACAACGGGGATCGTATAAACATGATTATTAAAAAACTACTATTCCTCAGCGATCTGGAAAGTAACCGGCTGTTTACGGTACGCCTTTACTTTACGTCCGTTTTGTTCTGCCGGTGTCCATTTGGGTCCTCTTTTGATGGCATTTACGCAAATTTCTGCCAGCTTGGTTCCTTTCATGGTCAGTGCTTCCACTTCACTTATATTTCCTTCCCTGTCCACAATGAACTGAACTACACAGGTACCTGCTTTACCGGCATCCTGCAATTCATCAATATAGCGGTTTATTTCCCGTTGAATGTACTTTGCCCAGGCTTTATCTCCTCCGGGAAACTTGGCTTCAATTTCCACCTTCTGAAACACTTTATCCTCATCATCCACCACCGGTGCGGCAACTACGCCACCCTTGTCTTCAACAGGGGGGGCAACTATTCCCAGATCTTTTACACCTTCCTGGTTAATGGTGCTAATGGTAGCTTCTTTTAACTCTTCAATTTCTTTCATTTCTTCTTCCGGCTTCACCTCTTCATCCTTTACCACTTTAGGTGGGGTAAACTTGGCCATTTCAACCTTTGGCGGATCTGGCGGCTTTGGCGGCGGCGGCGGCGGCGGTTCTATTGGCTTTTCCTCCTGCACATTGGTCAGTTCCACATCTTTAGCTTCTATTACTACTGCTTTTTTAGGCCCTTCCAGTTTTTCTCCCAGTAAAGACGCCAGCACAATAAATAAAGCCAGGGATGCGGTAATGATCAATGCGGTAGTAAGCCTCTTGTTATATTTTGACCGCAGTTCATAAGCGCCGTAGGATTTATTTCTTCCCTCAAATATAATATCGAGAAGACTGGCGCCAGGTATTTTGCTTACATCCATGATGACCTTTTTTAATTAAATTAAGATGCGGGGATTTGCATAAATCCACAAACTTTTACTGAATATTGTTGGCTTTTTCTGTTGCCACCAGTAATTCATTTTCAACCGGTGAAATAGATACCAACGCATATTTCTTCACTTCAATAATAGCCATTTCATCCAATATGGCCACTACATTCTTGTAGCTGGCTTCATCATTGGGTTTAATTACCACTACAAAATCATCGGGTTTGGTTGATTTCTTTTTATTGATAATAACTTCCCTTACATCTTTGTAGTTGGTATTCTCTATTTTAGTAGGATCATCTCCTTCATAATAATACAACCCGTCTGATTTACCCAGCATGATCGTTAAAGCACCGGAAGCCTTTACCTTGGTTTGTTCGTCCAGGTTTTCGGTATCCTTGGGCATAATCAACTGCATAGCCGTAGGCTGTGCCATGGTTGTGGAAAATATAAAGAAGGTGATCAGCAGAAAACCAAGATCCACCATCGGGGTCATGTCCACCCTGGTAGAAAGCTTCTTGGCTTTTTTGACGCCCGGCCCTTTTTTCCCGCCACCACCTGATACATCTATATCTGCCATAAAACTGGTTTTAAATGATTATTAAATAGGTTCAACTTTATTAACTGCCGCCGGCTTTTTTAATGATATCCTGCTTTGTATTCCAAAGCGGCGTGCCAACGGGAGCATCCTGGAACTTGGTTACCAACTGAAACTTATTGATATCATTTCGCTTAAAAGCTTCCAGTACGTTTCTAACAACCGGGAACTTTGTATCACTATCCGCTTTGATCAGCCAGGTTATTTTTTTACCGGCGTAGGTAGATTTTGCATCCCTTACCCAAAAATACAATTCACCTCCGGTAGAATCAGGAACGGGAATACCCGGCTGCCTTACATTTTTTTGCTGTTCGGGGTCCATAGACAACAGCTCTTTCATTCCGGCAAACGGCACACCCAGGCTGGGCGCATTGGTAAAAGCCTTGATATTGGCTGGGCTAAGCCCCAGTTGCCGGGTTTCATTTAAGTTATTGGCTATGGATTGCCTGGCATTGGGGTCATCCATCTGAACAAATACCCTTCCATCCTTATCTATGGTTACCAGAAACGCATCCATTTCAGGCACTTTATCGGCCGAAACGGAACTGGGGAATTTTACTTCCACCGGTTCTTCCGGCTTAAACTTGGTAGCAAGGATAAAAAAGGTAAGGATCAGGAAGGACACATCCACAAAGGCGGTCATATCAACCCAGGTACTTTTCCTTACTATTTTAGCTTTACTCATTTCACAAATATTTTAACTGACTTATTAAGATGCAATACCGCTCACATTCCATACGCCATTGCTCAACTTATTTATATTGAGAGGCGAAGCTCTGTGTAAGCGTAAATCCTGATTCGTCAATACCATATGTAATACCGTCAATCTTAGTAGTAAATATATTATACATAATAAGGGCGAAAGCTGAAGTGGCAATACCAAGAGCGGTATTATATAATGCTTCAGCAATACCAACTGCCAATGCAGCAGCGGCGCCTGCTCCGCCTTCTTCACCTAAGGCTCCGAACGACCGGATCATACCCATTACCGTTCCCAGCAACGCTACCAGTGTACCTACGGAAGTGATGGTAGACAAGAAAACAAGATTTTTTTGCATCATCGGCAATTCTAAAGCGGTGGCTTCTTCTACTTCTTTTTGAATAGCCACTACTTTTTGTTCTGTAGTAAGTTCAGCATCGGTGATCAGCTCTTTATAGCGCCTGAGACCCGCTTTCATAACATTACCTACAGAACCCTGCTGCTTATCGCATTCGGCAAGCGCAGCATCTACATTTTTGTTAGCCAGGTGATATTGCACTTTTCTAACAAATTCAGAAATAGATCCTTTTCCGGATGCTTTACTGATGGTAAGAAACCGTTCAATAGAAAATACAATTACCATTAAAAACATGCCGATTAGTATAGGTACGATAATACCGCCTTCATAAATACCGTGCAAAGCACCAATAGGGCCTGCATGGCTCGGCCAAAATCCACCTTCCGGATCAGGCTTGGTAAAGCCGGACGCACTACCCAAAATAAATCTCCAGATAATATACCCGGCAATAATACATACAATAGGAGCCAGCCATGAAATAATGTTGCTGCCTCCTCCCTTTGGTTGAACTGATGTTGATGCCTTCACAGCAGACGCGGTTGGTTTAGTTTCAGCCATAACTCTTGTTTTTTTGAATTAAAGATTTTACAATTTTAAAAGTGTGTGGTTTTGATTCACAATTCTACTGAAAAAAAAAATTAAATTGTTTAAATACCAGCAGAAAAAGTTTTATTTGGGAGGCACAATATAGCAAATTTCTTATACCAAACAACAGATTTGCATTTTGTTTTTATAACCTCAAACGGTTACCAGCATCGTTTGTGTTAGGCAAACAATATATTTGCACCGTCAAAATACCGCTTCCTGTAAAAACAGTATGATTTTTTTGTTACCGGTCATTTCATCCCGCAACCTTAAATATTATTTACAATGTATATGAAACAATTCATTTTAACCTGTTTGCTGCTTACCGCGGCAGGAACCCTGACTGCACAGGATAAAAAAAAGCCTGCTGCACCTGCCCCTGCCGCACAGGCGCCGGCATCTCCTCCTGCCCCTCCTAAAAAAGGTCCTCAGCTTTATAAAGAAGTTATTACAAACAAAGCCAGAACAGATAGCGGGTTGTTTTGGGTACATAAAGTAGAAGACAAATATTATTTTGAAATAGCAGATTCCCTTTTAGGGAGGGATATCCTTGTTGTAAACCGCATTTCAAAAGCCGCAGCCGGTATGCGCAACTTCTTTTTCGGATATGCCGGCGACCAGATCGGGAGTAACGTGATCCGGTTTGAAAAAGGCCCCCATAATAAATTGTTCCTCAAAAAGGTTTCTTTCGATGAAATATCCAAAGACTCAACACAGGCAATGTATAAAGCCGTTAATAACTCCAACGTATTACCTATTGTAGCTGCATTCGATATTAAAGTTCTACCTACAGATTCCACTGCAACCGTTATAGATTTTACAGATTACATTTCGGGCGATAATGATGTATTGTTTTTTTCGGGAAATGCTAAAAGCACTTTCCAGGTTGGCGCTTATCAGTCAGACAAATCGTATATCACCGATGTAAAAAGCTACCCGCTTAACATCGAAATTAAAACCGTAAAAACTTACAGCAAAGGTGGTGGCGCAGGCAGCCTTGCCGCCGCCAGACCTCCGGCAACAGCCGGCTCCACGCAAAGCGTAATGTATACCCTTGAGCTCAACAGCTCTATGGTATTGCTTCCTGAAACACCTGCCAGGCAACGTTTTTTTGACCCAAGGGTAGGGTATTTTGCCAGGCGCTATACCGATTTTGACGCTAACCCCCAGGGTGTAAAAGATATTTCTATTATCGTTCGCTGGAAGCTGGAGCCCAGGGAGGAAGACGTGGAAAAGTACAAAAGGGGGGATCTGGTAGAACCTAAAAAACAGATCGTATACTATATTGACCCGGCTACACCTAAAAAATGGGTTCCCTATCTTATACAGGGCGTTAACGACTGGCAACCGGCGTTCGAGAAAGCGGGATTTAAAAACGCCATCGTTGCCAAACCGGCGCCGGCGCCCTGGGAAGACTCCACCTGGAGCCTCGAAGATGCCCGGTATTCCGCTATCGTATATAAACCTTCCGTTGTGGCCAATGCCAGCGGACCTAATGTACACGATCCCCGCTCGGGAGAAATATTAGAAAGTCATATCAACTGGTATCACAACGTAATGAACCTGCTTCGCGACTGGTATTTTATTCAATGCTCCCCAACAGACCCGCGGGCCCGTAAAATGGAATTTGATGATGAGCTCATGGGGCAGCTGATCCGTTTTGTTTCATCGCACGAAGTAGGACATACGCTTGGACTCCGCCATAACTTTGGCTCAAGCTCTTCTACGCCGGTTGAAAAACTAAGAGATAAAGCATGGGTGGAAGCCAACGGGCATACCCCTTCCATTATGGATTACGCCCGGTTTAACTATGTGGCGCAGCCAGAAGACAGCATCTCCCAAAAAGGTTTATTTCCTCGTATAGGCGATTATGATAAATGGGCCATTGAGTGGGGCTACAGGTGGTTTCCCGGGGCTGCCACACCAGAGGAAGAAATACCTGTTTTAAACAAACTGACCATTGACAAGCTAAAAGACAAACGTTTTTGGTTCGGCACCGAATCCAACGCCGATGATCCGCACTCTCAAAATGAAGACCTGGGCGATAACGCCATGAAAGCAGGCGCCTATGCCATTAAGAACCTGCAGCGCATTGTACCCAACCTCATGGAGTGGACCAGGGAACCGAATGCGGATTATGAAAACCTTTCCGCCTTATATAACCAGCTCACCACCCAGTACGGACGGTATATGGGGCATGCCGCTAAAAATATTGGCGGCATATATGAAACGCCAAAAACAGTGGAGCAGCAGGGACCCGTATATGCCTATACGCCAAAAGCCATTCAGAAAGAAGCAATGGCTTTTTTGATCAAACAATTGTTCGTTACCCCGCAGTGGCTTATCAACAACGATATCCTTAACCGCATTGGCAATACAGGCATATCGGTAGTGAGCAGCAGGCAGGAAGCTGTTTTAAACCGTATCATCAGCACCAACACCATCAGCAAATTGCTGAGCATGGAAGCCGAGCTCCATAATGATGCTTACAAGGCAGCCGATATGCTGGATGAGCTGAAGCAGGGTATATGGACGGAGCTTAGTGCAAGGAAACCGATTGACATTTACCGGCGGAACCTGCAAAAATCGTATGTAGAAAGGATTGGTCAAATCATCAGCCCGGCGTCTGTATCTCCTTTAGGGGGCATTTCATTCCGCATTGGCGCCCCTGCAGCTATGACGGATACCCGGAAAAGCGATATCATTTCAGTGCTTAAGGGTAACCTGCGTGCCTTGCAGGCAGAAATAAAAGCGGCATTACCGGCTACCGGTGACAGAATGACCAAGTATCATTTGCAGGATGTGAATGACAGGATTGGGAAAATACTGGATCCGGGGAAATAGTGCTGTGTTAAACGTGAGAAGTGAAAGATGGTGAATTGTACTCACTATTCGTACCGCAGCGCCACAATGGGATCTAATTTAGAAGCCTTCCATGCCGGGTAAATGCCTGCCGCCAGTCCTACGGCAGAACAAATTAGAATAGCTATCAATATCAACAACCAGGGCACAAAAAACGGCACCTTCATCAGCATGCCCACCAAGTTGCCTACAATGATGCCCAGTATAATACCAATGGCAGCTCCCATTAAACTGATGAGGATAGATTCAAAGAGGAACTGTTGCCGGATATTCTTCTTTTTACCCCCCAGGGCCTTTACCAGTCCTACTTCTTTTGTTCTTTCCGTTACCGCTACCAGCATAATATTCATTAATCCTATGGCTGCTCCCACGAGGGTGATAAATCCTATACCCCCCGCCGCTAATGAAATACTTCCCAGCAGGCCAATAAAGGTTTCGGCCAGGGCATCGCTTTTATCAATATAAAAATTACTTTGTTCGGTAGTAGTAAGATTCCTGATAGGACGGAACGTGCCTTCCGCCTCTCCAATGGCATCATTCAACTGGTCTACATTATCTACCTGCACGCCTATATAGTAGGAGGAGTTACCTACCGTAAATAAACGCCGCAGGGTATTATAGGTAGTAAATACCGCATTATCGGCCTGCATAAAGGAACTGCTCCCCCGGCTCTTTAAAACACCTATCACCCTGAACTTGTTGGCGCCAACTCTTATAATCTTATCCAATGCCCTTTCTATCCTGTCGCCAAAAAATTTGTTTGCCACATCATACCCCAATACGCATACATTTCTGCCGCTTTCAATATCTAACTGACTAAAATTGCGACCATGCTCGACTTCATAACCGTTCAGGGCAAAATAATTTTCATCGCCCCCCGACACACGCACATTGGGATTGGTTTTTTTATTTTCAAAAAAAATGGTTTGTGAGCTTACACCACCCAGGCCTATGCTTACTTTTGCCGGGTAATTGTACCGCTGCTTAAAAGCTTTAGCCTGCTCATAGGTAATAGGCTTACCGGTATTTGATTTTTTTATTTTTTTATTGGTGCTGCTGGTGGTTTTGGTAACATCCCCGCCGCCGCCGTCGCCAAAACGGATCTGTCTTTCCCTGAAGCGGATGCTAAAGGAATTGGCGCCCATAGTAGCAAAACTGTCTTTTAAGCTGGAGTTCATGGCCTGAATGGCGGTGATAATGCCTACCAGCGCCATTATACCAAATGCTATAATGGCAACAGTAATGCCGGTACGCAATTTATTGCCACGAACGGTTTTATACGCCAGCCCAATGGTATCCTTTATATTCATGCGTGCATAATGTAACTTAAAATTACGGATACATCTTCCATCTGCAAAATGGCTTGTGATGAACGGAACAGGTATTTTTAATAATACAGTCCCTTTAGCAGCAAATTGGGGAACACACCTAAAAGAATAATAAGCGCAGCGGTGATACATAAGGTAATCCTGAAAACAGGAGAAACCGCTGTAACCTGCGCATTTCCGTCTTTAAAATACATGGACTGAATAACACGGAAATAATAATAAGCGCTTACGGCAGCCATTAATACGGCAAAGATCACCAGCCATAAGTGGTTACCGTTTTTTACAGCGCCCATGAGCATATAATACTTGGCAAAAAAGCCGGCAGTTAGCGGAATTCCTGTAAGCGAAAGAAGAAAAACCGTATTCGTTAAAGCAAGCAGGGGTTGTGTTTTGCCCAGCCCGTTAAAGCCCTCCAGTGAAAAATCTTTCATTTTGGCCAATACGGCAAAGCTGCCTATTGTTGCTAAACTGTAAGCTGCAGCATACAGTATCAGTCCTTCCCGGGCAAAAGTATTTAATCCAAACAATGCAAACATCATAAAGCCGGCATGCGCTACACTTGAGTAGGCCAGCATTCGCTTTACACTTTGCTGAAAAACAGCGGTAATATTCCCGATAAATAAAGTAGCAGCAGTAAGCAGGGCAATTAATAACTGCCATTGGCTATGCATTTTACCAAAGGCGTTATCAAACAAATGAAGGAATGCCATGAAGGATGCCACCTTAACGATGGTAGCCATAAAAGAAGTAACCGCCGTAGGGGCGCCATCATACACATCAGGCACCCAAAAATGAAAAGGCGCCGCACTCACTTTAAATGACATGGCAACCATCAGCAGCACGATGCCGATAACCATCATAGGCTGCAGCGCTGCAATGCCTATGTTCATGCTTTCAATATAAAAAGTACCTGTAGCTCCGTATAAAAAAGCAATGCCCATGAGCATGATACCGGTAGAAAAAACACCCATCAGGAAATACTTAAGCGAGGCTTCATTGCTTTTAAGGTTTCGTTTGTCGCTGCCTGCCAGTATATACAAGGGAATGGTGATGATTTCAATTCCGAGGAACAGCATCAGCAGCGTGTTAAAAGAAACCGCGATGCCTACGCCACAAAGCACAAAAAAGATCAACGCGTAATATTCATATACATCCGGGCCTATAGCTTCAAACTCTCTTGCGTTCAATATAAAAAAGAGTAAAGTACAGGCAAAAGCAGTAGCATTGAAAATTTGGCCGAAAGGAGTGAATTTCAGCATTTGCCCGATATCTGCGTAGATATACCAGATATTGTAATATTCAAGAAAGTTAACCGTCAGCAGCGCAACCATTCCCAGCAGGGCAATATACTTTGCCAGGGATTTCTTTTTCAGAAAAATTCCACTGAACATCATTACCACACCCCATAATGCCGATAATATAATTGAACTCATAATATTATAATAAACCCTTTTTGAGTTGTTATTTCATTTTTTTAATACCCCCTTCTCCCTCTTACTATCTTACTATCTTGCCGTCTTACCATCTTACCTTTCCCCCTACAATCCCATTAACCGGTTCATAAATACATTTACGGTATCTTTTGTAAGTTCCGATAACAGCTTAGGATACACGCCCAGCAAAAGAATGATGATCAACACCACCGTTAGCGCTGCCGCCGTGCTTCTTTTTATTATACCCGTACCTGAAACGGTAAGGTTATTGGTGTTGCCGTAAAATACTTTTTGCACCATGTTGAGCGTATAAACCGCCGAAAGGATTATCGTTGTTAACGCGATGGCTGTAGTCCATTTCCCATACTGGAACAGTCCGTTAAACATTAAAAATTCTCCTGCAAAAGCGTTGGTCAGCGGCAAAGCAATATTAGCCAGGGCAATGATCACTAAAAAAACGGTGAGTGCCGGAGCGCTGGATGCTAATCCGCCCAGTTCAGATATCTTTCGCGTACCAAAATGTTTTTCTATCAGCTCCACTACTATCCATAGCCCGATAATATTAATACCATGGTTGAACATCTGCAGCATTACGCCTTCGGTTCCGCTTTGATTACGTGCAAATATAGCGGCGCACATTAATCCCACGTGCACAATAGAAGAATAGGCAACCAGGCGTTTCAGATCGTCCTGCACCCATGCAATGCAGGAAGCGTAAACCATTCCTGCCACTGAAAGGCCAATGATGATATGCGTAAACTGCACGGTAGCATAAGGGAATACCGGTATCAGCCAGCGGATGAGGGCAAATACACCCATTTTTACCATTACCCCGCTCAGGATCATCGTAACCGGCGATGCCGATTGTTCATAAGTATCGGGCTGCCAGGTATGAAAAGGGAAGAGAGGCATTTTTACAGCAAAAGCGGCAAAGAACAGCCAGAAAACCAGCTCTTCCTTTCCCGGCGGAAGCTTGGCTTTCAGAAATGAATGAATCGAAAAGCTACCGTCGGGCGTATGCAGGTATACATAAATGATACCGATCATTAACAACAGCGATGCAGCAAAAGTGTATACAAAAAATTTAAATGTTGCCTGTATGCGTTTCTCACCACCCCATTGTGAGGCAAGGAAATAAACAGGAATAATAGCCAGTTCCCAGAAGAAGTAAAACACCAGCGCGTCCATAGCGCAAAACACACCCATTAAACCCGCCTGGGACAGCAGCATCAGGCCATAAAAATTATTGGGCTTTGAATAGCTGGTATTATACGTAGTTAAAAAAGCCAGCGGAAAAGCCAGCGCAGTCAGCAAACACAGCATTCGCCCCATACCATCATACATGAGCGCAAAGCTGCTTCCGATGGAAGGCATCCACACATAGCTTACATTATTAAAATGAAAATAATTTTTATCTGTAAAAAAGAAACTGACAGCTACAATGGCCACTGTAATAAAAGAAGAAATAAGCGCCCATCGTTTTGCCTTACCGCCTTTCGTTAGAAAAAAAGCTACCAGCCCGCTCAGCAGGGGGAACCATATCAGCAATTCCGGGAATGTAATTAAAACGTCATTAGGGTTCATAGCTTACAGTACAAACAATTGAATAATAAATAAAATCAACAATGCCACCACCATCATCAAAATATACGCACCCACCTGTCCGTTTTGCAGCAGCCGTAACTGGCGTCCGCCATAGTTAACGAGTTTGCCTACGCCATTTACCATGCCGTCTATTCCGAGTTTTTCTACTACATTGTTCAATAGTAAAGATAACCGGCGCAATGGCTGAACAATAACCGCATTATAGAGTTCATCTACATACCATTTATTTTCCAGCACTTTGCCAAAACCTGTTGCAGGCTCCATATCCGGTTTTTTGCTGAACCGGCTTATCGCGTATAGTATGGCAAGCGCCGATAAGCCCGCGGAAACACCCATGAGCAGGTACTCTGTTGCATGGTCCAGGTGAGGAGCATGTTGCAGTGCAACAGAACCGGCAAAAACAGGCGAAAGAAAATGTTCGAGCTCATGTGTGCCACCCAATACTGCCGGGATGCCCAATAACCCTGCAGCGGCAGATAGTACTGCAAGAATGATCAACGGCCAGGTCATCGCCCTAGGGGCCTCATGCAGATGCTGTTCCTGCTCCTGTGTTCCCCTGAACTTTCCGAGGAAAGTTGTGGCGTACAGCCGGAACATATAAAACGCGGTGAGCACCGCACCCAGCACACCAATGATCCAGTAGATTTTATTTACAGAAAACGCCGCGGCTAAAATCTCGTCCTTTGAAAAGAAGCCGCTCAGCGGCGGAATGCCCGCAATGGCAATACAGGCTACTAAAAAAGTCCAGTGCGTAATGGGTAATTGCTTTTTCAGTCCGCCCATTTTCCTCATATCCTGTTCCTGGTGCATAGCGTGTATAACAGAGCCGGCGCCAAGAAACAATAACGCCTTAAAGAAAGCATGCGTCATTACATGAAATACTGCGCCGGTATACGCACCCACCCCTAAACCCAAAAACATATAGCCCAACTGGCTTACGGTAGAATAAGCCAGCACTTTTTTTATATCATTTTGTTTTAATGCAATAGTTGCCGCGAAAATAGCGGTAGCCAGCCCAATTACAGCAACCACTCCCTGCGTGGTGGGAGCGAGCGTATATAAAATATTACTTCTTGCTATCATGTAAATACCGGCGGTAACCATGGTGGCGGCATGTATGAGCGCCGATACGGGCGTAGGGCCGGCCATGGCATCGGGCAGCCAGGTATATAAAGGTATCTGAGCGCTTTTGCCAACCGCACCCAGAAAAAGCAGCAGGGTTATGCCTACCAGCGTAGTATCATTTAATGGCATGCCGGCTGCCTTACCCAGCACATCTGTAAAATTTAAAGAGCCAAAATGCTGGATCATCCAGAATACCGCCAGCAGGAAACCGAAGTCGCCAATGCGGTTCATAATGAAAGCCTTTCTGCCCGCAGTGCTGAAATCCTTATTCTTAAACCAGTAGCCTATTAACAGGTAAGAGCACAGGCCTACACCTTCCCAGCCAATGAACATAATGAGATAGTTGGCGCCAAGCACCAGCAACAGCATGGAAAACACAAAAAGATTAAGAAAGGAGAAGTACCGGGCATAATGAGCGGAGGTTTCTTCATGCATGTATGCAGTTGAATATACATGAATCAAAAAACCCACGCCTGTTATGATAAGCATAAAAATGGCAGACAACTGGTCTACCTGGAAAGCAAAGGGTATTTGCAATGAACCAATGGAAATAAAGTCGAAAAGCTGTACAACGCCGGTGTGCCCCGCTTTTACCTCAAAAAACAGGATAACGCTGATAATAAAAGAAGCCAGTATAACCCCACTGCCAATGATGCCGGTGAGCGATTTGGATAAGCTTTTCCTTGCCAGACCGTTGATCAGAAAACCGATCAGCGGAAAGAGAGGAACCAGGTAAACTAATTTACTCATATCAGATCAGGTACAGCAGATAAATGAAGAAAGCCTTGATTTATCACCTGTACATTTAATGTTTTAGTCTGTTCAAAAAATTCACGTCAATGGAATGCGTATTACGGTACATCATTACAATAATCGCCAGCCCCACACTTACCTCGGCTGCGGCCACTACCATTACAAAAAACACGAACAACTGCGCGTCTGTTCCCGCTTTCGTGGCCGCATCAAAAGCAGAGGCAGACAAGTAATGCATTTTTGAAAATGCCACCAGCAACAGGTTAACCGCATTCAGCATTAACTCAACACACATAAAAATAATGATCATGTTGCGGCGGGTTAATACACCTATAATGCCGATGCAAAACAACGCCACTGATAAAAATATATAATGATTGATGGTCATATTCGTTATACAAGTTTCAGGTTGCAAGTTTCAGGTTACAGGTTACAAGTTTCAGGGTTCAGGGTTCAGGGTTTATATTACAAAATGCGCTTCACTTACCACTTACCCCGTACCACTAACCATTAACTCTTCTTCCCTATCACTACTGCCCCAACCATTGCGCTTAAAAAAAGCACACTGCTTATTTCAAAGGGCAATATATAATCTTTAAACAATACCATTCCCAAATTATTGATCAGCCCAATATCTCCTGTTTGCATTTCCACTTCACGGCGCATAGCTTCTGTATCTTTTAAAGCGGCTACCAGTACCAGCAGCAGGCTGCCTCCGGATAGTACACCCGCAAAGGTGAGCCACTTCTTTTTTAGTAGCGGAGGGGGCATATTAAGGTTCATAAGCATCACTACAAAAAGAAAAAGCACCATAATAGCGCCTGCATAAACAATAATATTTACAATGGCCAGGAACTGCGCGTTGAGTAATACATAATGCCCGGAAATAGCAAAAAATGTTACGATCAGCCAAAGTATGCTGTATACAGGATTTTTGCTGAAAATAACCATCAGCGCACTGCCAAGTGTTAATACAGTAAGGAACCAGAAAAGAAGCTGTGTTATTCCCATTATTTTAATTCGTTCGTTTTGGTATGTTTCAGGGCAAGATTTTTCTTTTTATCTATAAGTCCTTTTGCCCTGGCATATTCTTCCGGCCGGGTAACCGGATCGGGGATAAGGAGATCGGGCTTGCCATAAATAAAGCTCTTGCGGTTGTAATTGGCAGGTGCAAAGGTTTCACTTAAATAGATAGCATCTTTAGGGCAGGCCTCTTCGCATAACCCGCAAAAAATACAGCGCAACATATTGATCTCATATTTGGCCGCATATTTTTCTTCCCTGTATAAATGCTCCTCACCGGGCAAACGTTCGGCTCCTTCCATAGTAATGGCTTCCGCCGGGCATGCTACTGCGCAAAGCCCGCAGGCAGTGCATCTTTCACGGCCTTCTTCATCACGGTTCAATATTTGCAGACCCCTGAATACCGGGCTAAAGGGACGGGTTTGCTCGGGGTATTGTATGGTTACTTTCTTTTTGAAGAAATGTTTGAGCGTAATAGCCATCCCCTTAAATATCTCCCACAGATATATCCTTTCGAGCCAGTTCATCGGCCTCCGGTCTACCATTTTGGCTCTTTGAGTTAACGCATCCATAATTGCTCCTTTGATTCTTCCGTAAAGGAAGTTTTAAAAGTTGTACAAAAGTATTTTTATCAGCTATACCACCCAACTAATTCAATGCTATTTCATCATAAGCAGCACTACCGCCCCGGTGATCACCATATTCAACAGTGCCAGCGGAATTAACGTCTTCCATCCTAAATTCATCAGCTGATCGTAACGGAACCTCGGCAAGGTCCACCTTATCCACATGAAAATAAAAATAAGAATGAAGGTTTTGCCGAATAACGCCAGCAATCCAACCAACAGCGCCGTAATGCCCGAAAGCTTTGCTTCATCAACAAAAGGCATATCATACCCGCCTAAAAATAAGGTAGCTATAATAGTACAACTGATGAACATGTTGATATACTCAGCAAAAAGGAAAAAGCCCAGTTTCATAGAGGAGTACTCCTGGTGATATCCCATATTCAGTTCGCTTTCCGCTTCGGGCAAATCAAAAGGAGCGCGGTTACATTCTGCCAGTGAACAAACAAAGAACAGGAAAAAACCTAAGGGCTGGTAAACGATATTCCACCAGTTACCCTGTATCTGCTGTTCGGTGATGGTTCTTAAGCTGAGCGATCCTGTAAGCATAAGCAATGCAATAAGTGAAAGTCCCATTGCCAGTTCGTAACTGATAGCCTGGCTGGCACCCCGTAGTGCCGCCATCAGAGAATACTTGTTATTGCTTGCCCATCCTCCTATCATCATACCATAAACACCCAGACTTACTACGCCAAAAATATACAGGATGCCGATGTTAATGTCGGCTACCTGCAAATCAACGATCCGCCCGCCCAGTTCCACTTTGCCGCCCCAGGGTATTACCGCCGAGGTCATCATAGCAGTTAGCATGGCCAAACAAGGGCCGAGGATAAACAAAAATTTACTGGAGTTACTGGGGATCACCTCTTCTTTGAAAAATAATTTCAACCCATCCGCCAGCGGCTGCAGCAGTCCGAATGGACCCGCCCTGTTAGGACCAAGCCTGTCCTGCATAAAGCCGGCCACTTTTCGTTCGGCATAAGTAGCATACATGGCCACTACTAATGACACAGTAATGATAATGGCGATCAATATCGCTTTTTCCAACGTAAAAGCCCAATCAAAAGCGAGTAATGTCATACGTTTTATATTCAGATAATCTGTCAATTGGTTGAATCATGCTTTACAGGATTAGCTGCTTCACCGCCGGTTGGCTCTTTTTTCTCATTTAGCTTTCACTTTGCGCCGGTGACGGCTTGTCATTTATCTCTTTCTTTTTCTTAAAATCGCTGGAATGTGCCGGGCCCGGTATGGCTGCCAGGTTAAGCTCCGGCGGGTTCACCTCACTTACATTGTGTATATTCATTAGCAGGTTGGGCTGCCTGCCCTTCATTATTTTGCTGAAGGTTTCATTGGGCTTTGTTGTTCCCACCTTCCCGGAATAATGCCCCTGGGATATTACCGAATGACGGTTAATTTCAGCAGGCCCTTCAATTTCCCAATCATGGATATCTTTCTTTTCAAACCGGCATTCATTACAAATCCAGTCTTCCACTTCGCCCCACTGGTCTTTACGGCCGGTAACGCGCAGTATTTCATCGCCTCTTAGCCAGGCATGTACTTTACCGCAGCATTTGCTGCAATTGCGGTGTGCCTTTACGGGTTTGGTAAACCATACCCGGTTTTTAAAACGGAAGGTACGGTCTGTTAAAGCGCCCACAGGGCAAACATCAATTACGTTGCCTATAAAATCGTTATCCAACGCTTTTTCAATATGTGTGGCAATCTCTGCATGATCTCCCCTGTCTAATATGCCATGCACTCTTTTATTGGTTAGCTGGTCGGCTACGTATACACAGCGATAACACAGGATGCACCTTGTCATGTGCAGTTGAATGTAGGGCCCCAGGTTATGTTTTATGAATGTTCTTTTCTGAAACTCGAAACGGGTGCCTTCCGTTCCATGCGCATAGCTCAGATCCTGCAAATCGCATTCGCCGGCCTGGTCGCAAATAGGGCAATCCAGCGGGTGGTTGATCAACAAAAACTCCACTACGCCTTTTCGCGCCTCCAATACTTTTTCACTGGTAATATTTTTAACGATCATGCCATCCATTACGGTGGTTCTGCACGATGCCACTAATTTGGGCATGGGTCTCGGGTCTGCCGTTGAGCCGGCTGCCACTTCCACCAGGCAGGTGCGGCATTTACCACCACTCCCTTTCAATTTGGAGTAATAGCACATAGCGGGTGGCGTTACCTCACCTCCAATTTGCCTTGCGGCATTGAGGATGGTGGTACCCGGCTCTACCTCAACGGTGATGTTGTCAATAGTAACCCTGAATATTTTTTTTTCTTCAGCCATAGTTTATGTTTCACGCAAAGCCACAAAGGAGGCTAAGGCACAAAGTTTTATAAGTTATTGACTATTTTATGAATACCATCTTTAATTAAAACAACATTGAAGTTTACCAAAAGCCCCAGCCTTATATCAGTCAGTTTCAGATAAGTTTTTACCTGGCTGAAATGTACAGGAGCCAAAGTTTCAATAGATTTCAATCAATCAATACTTTATTATCAATGATCACATCCGCTCTGTAACACAGGTTAACAATCAATCTTGACAGCTTATTTTCTGTCATATTTTGGTGTTATTCTTTTCAGGTTAGTCCTAAGGCTTATTTATCCTTTGCGCCTTTGCGTGAAACTACACCGCCACTTCCCTCGGGTCAGCGTAATGCGCCAGTCCATAATTTCTTCTCAAACATTCTTCCGGATTAAGCACATGCCATTCAAACTCATCGCGGAAATGACGTATTGCCGCCGCCACCGGCCATGCAGCCGCATCGCCCAGCGGACAAATGGTATTGCCTTCAATTTTACCCTGTATGTCCCACAATAAATCTATATCGCTCATCTTTCCTTTGCCCGTATCTATATTCTTTAAAATCTTTTCCATCCAGCCCGTTCCCTCACGGCAGGGGCTGCACTGCCCGCAACTTTCATGACGGTAAAACCGGGCCAGGGTATAGGTATGCTTTACTACACACTGGTCTTCATCCAGCACCACAAAGCCGCCGCTTCCCATCATGCTGCCTGTAGCAAAGCCACCATCGCTCAGGCTTTCGTAATTCATATAGCGCGTTTCGCCCTTAGCGGTTTTTAATAATAAATTAGCCGGCAAGATAGGAACGGAAGAACCACCCGGTATGCAGGCTTTCAGCTTTTTACCGTTGGCCATACCGCCGCAATATTCGTCGCTGAAAATAAATTCTTCCACGCTGATGGTCATATCAATTTCATACACACCGGGTTTGTTGATATTACCACAGGCCGATATCAGCTTGGTGCCGGTTGAGCGCCCTACGCCAATTTTTGAATAGGCTTCGCCACCCATATTAATAACCGGCACAATAGCCGCCAGGGTTTCTACATTATTAACCACGGTGGGCCTGTCCCACGCGCCTTTTATTGCCGGGAACGGGGGTTTAATACGGGGATTACCTCTTTTGCCTTCGAGCGACTCGATGAGTGCCGTTTCCTCTCCGCAGATATATGCCCCTGCCCCGCGATGTACATATATCTCACAGTCGAAACCGGAGCCTAATATATTTTTTCCCAGGAAACCATTTGCCTTTGCTTCTGCAATTGCCTGCTCCAGTATATCGGGTATCCATGCGTATTCACCGCGGATATAAATATAAGTGGCGTTACTGCCTAAGGCAAATGAGCTAACGATCAGTCCTTCTATGAGCAGGTGCGGAATGAATTCCATCAGGTAGCGATCCTTAAAAGTGCCCGGCTCGCTTTCATCGGCATTACATACCAAATGGCGGGGAACACCTTCTGGTTTGGCAATAAAGCTCCATTTTAAACCTGTAGGAAAACCCGCGCCACCCCTGCCGCGTAAACCGCTCTTTTTCACTTCTTCCACAACAGCTTCCGGCGTCATTTCCTTAAACGCTTTTTCCACGCTGGCATAGCCGCCATTTTTACGGTAGGCATCGTAATAGCGGATACCTTCAACTCCCGCATGTTCTAATAATAATTTTTTACTCATATTATAATTAACGATACTATACTTTAGATCGTTTAATTTTTTATTTCACCTCTCACCATTCACCACTTCTCACAACAGCCTGCCGGCTGGCAGGTTTCACGTTTGACTCAGCACTAATTATTTACCGCGGCATTTTTCCTGCAATCTTCTATAATTGTATCTACTTTTTCTTTGGTAAGATGTTCTTTATAATGTTTTCCCAACTGCATCATAGGCGCATACCCGCATGCTCCAAGGCATTCCACTGTTTTCAATGTAAACAAACCATCGGAAGTTGTTTCACCCGGTTTAATACCCAGGCGTTCGCCAATATAAGCAATAATATCATCGCTGCCATTGATCATGCAGGGCCCCGTTTGGCACACTTCAAACAGGTATTTACCTACCGGCTTCAGGTTATACATCGAATAAAAAGTAGCTACCTCATATACTTCAATAGGTTCCAGGCTGAGCAAAGAAGCTACATAGTCCATGGCTTCGGTACTCAGCCAGCCCCACTGTTCCTGTGCCATGTGAAGCACCGGCAATAAGGCGCTTTTTTGTTTCCCCTGGGGGTAACGCGCAATGATCTCGCTTACCTTTTTTAATTTTTCTTCCGAAAATTCCATTTTAAAATTTTCAAGCCAACCTTGCGGCCGGCAGGTTTGGTTTTCAAAGTCCTGTATGCGGTCTGACGCTCCTTCGTCGCGTACCGACCGTCCACATTTTCACATTTTCTATGCATCCATTTCTCCTGCAATCAAATTCAGGCTGCTCATTATCACTACGGCATCGGCAAGCATGGAACCCTTAATTAATTCCGGATATGCCTGGTAATAAATAAAGCAGGGTCTGCGGAAGTGGAGCCGGTAAGGCGCTCTTCCGCCATCGCTGATAAGATAAAAGCCCAGCTCGCCATTACCACCTTCCACGCTATGATATACTTCACCAGCCGGGATCTCGGTTTCCCCCATAATAATTTTAAAATGCCAGATCAGGGCCTCCATTTTCGTGTATACATCCTGTTTAGGAGGAAGATAATATTCCGGCACATTGGCATGGTACACTTCGGATGCCGCGCCTTTGAACTGCTGTATCTTTTCGTATGCCTGCCGTATAATTTTTAAGGATTCCCACATCTCCTGGTTACGCACCAGCCAGCGGTCGTACACATCGCCCGTAGTGCCAACGGGGATATTAAATTCAAAATCCTGGTAGCTGCTATAAGGGGTGTGCACCCTTACATCGTAATCTACACCCGATGCCCGCAGGTTAGGCCCGGTAAAGCCATAGTTCAGCGCCCGTTCAGCGGTTATTGGCCCGGCGCCCACCGTACGGTCTATAAATATCCTGTTGCGCTGCAGCAGGTTTTCAAATTCCTTTAAAGCAGCAGGAAACTCATTTAAAAACTTGTCTAATTTTTGCCAGGCGGTAGCATTAAAATTTCTTTCAAACCCGCCTATCCTGCCAATATTTGTGGTGAGCCGCGATCCGCAAATTTCTTCATAGATTTCGTATACCAGCTCGCGGTACTGCATTACATACAGGAATACCGAAAGCGCACCCGAATCTACCCCTATCACCGAATTACAGATAACATGATCGGTTATCCGGGCCAGCTCCATAATAATAACGCGCAGGTAATCTACGCGTTTCGGCGTTTCCACGCCAAGCAATTTTTCACAGGTCATGTGCCAGCCCATATTATTAATAGGACTTGAGCAATAGTTCAGCCTGTCGGTTAATGTGGTGATCTGGTAGAGGGGCCGCCGTTCTGCAATTTTTTCAAATGCGCGATGGATATAGCCTACCGTTGCCTCGGCCGATACAACCCGTTCCCCGTCTACTTCCAGGATATTCTGAAAAACGCCATGCGTTGCAGGGTGTGTGGGCCCGAGGTTAAGCGTGGTGGTTTGCTTTTCAATGGAACCATCGGGCAGTTTTATATTTTGTTCGCTGCTATATTGTAATACGTCTTCTGTCATACATTACCCTTACGGGCATTTTCTTGTATTGATTAAATCGCGCCCTCATCATCTTATCTGCCAAACATTTCATCGTCTTTATCAACCCTTGTCTGGTCTTCCAGCGGGTATTCTTTCCGCATCGGAAAATAATCCATTTCTTCTACGTTCAATATGCGTTTAAGACCGGGATGACCAACGAAATTAACACCAAAGAAATCATAGGTTTCTCTTTCCATCCAGTTTGCGCATGCATACAACTGCGTGGCGGTATATACATCCGGCTTTTCTATAGCGGTAAATATTTTAAAGCGTATGCGTACATTATCCCTGATATTGTGCAGGTGATATACTACGGCCAGTTCCCTGCCCTTATTATCGGGGTAATGCACGGCCTGCAGATCAGTAAGAAACTGAAACCCCAATTCAGGATCATCATATAAAAACTGAAGCACCTTAAGATTGAGCGCTTTGGGCACCTCAAACGTAAGCATACCGTATGGTTCTGTGAAGTTGGCCGCTTCATCGCCAAACTGTTCTAATAACCGTTTTTTAATATGATCGTTGGTTAACTCCATCTAAAATCTTTATAATGATCCTTTTGTTTTCAACATGGTGCGGAACTCCTGTATCCCCTTACTCCTTATCCCTTACCACCTAATATTACTGTATCCCGTAACTCAGCATTAGCTGCTGATACTTTTCTCCGTTCCTTCTCCTGATGCTTTCTTTGCCTACCAGTTCCTGCAGGGCCAGCACACCGTCTAATATGCCTTCGGGCCTGGGCGGGCAACCGGGTACATAAACATCTACCGGAATGATCTGATCTATACCCTGCAATACGGAATAGCTGTCAAAAATACCACCGCTGGATGCACAGGCGCCTACCGCTATTACCCAGCGGGGCTCCGACATTTGTATATACACCTGTCGTAACACAGGAGCCATTTTTTTTGCTATCGTGCCCATTACCATCAGCATATCGCACTGGCGGGGGGTGAACCCCATCCTTTCTGAGCCAAACCTGCCGAAATCATAATGCGCTCCCATGGTGGCCATAAATTCAATACCACAGCAGGAAGTAGCAAATGGCAGCGGCCACAGTGAGTTTTTACGCGCCAGCCCAACTACTTCGCTGAGCTTTGTAGTAAAAAAACCTTCGCCTGTGTATCCTTCAGGAGCATCTGCTATACCAATATATCCCCCGTGATCTCTTTCTTTAGGTGTTATATTAAACCGAACCGGACGTGCCATAATTAAAAATTTAAAGTATCAACTGCTACTAATCTTCCCATCTCAGGGCGCCCTTTTTTATAATATAGTAAAATCCCGCCAGAAAAAAGCCAACAAAAGCAAGCACAGCCACAAAGCCTTCCCAGCCCAACTCCCTGAAATTTACCGCGTAGGGATAAAAAAAGATCACTTCCACATCAAACAATACAAATAATATAGCTACCAGGAAATATTTAACTGCAAGCGGCTGGCGGGCATTTCCACTGATTTCGATGCCACTTTCAAAATTCTCCAGCTTTTCGGCTGTGGGCCTTTTTGGACCCAGCCAATGCGTTACGCCCATCATAACCACTACAAACCCAACCGCAAAAAGCAGTTGCAGCACAATAGGAAAGTAATTAAATGAATTATTTACATCTGTGGCCGAAGACGCCGGAAGGGACTGAAGTAAAAAATAAGGTATCATTCTCGTCTTAAGATTACTTTTTCAACAGTAAACGGAAGAGCAGCATATATTATTTGCAAGACGGAACTGCTAATTTCCGTTTCCTGTATAGTGTAGCTTTAATCCAACCGCAAAAATAAGGCAGCATTACCTAATAACCATTATTTAAAAAAATAAAACCCCAAAACCAGTATTGATTTTGGGGCATTGTATTTAAAGCTTCTTTTACCTATTTCTTTTGTGGCTTGGCCGCCGTGCTGCTGCTTTTATTAGCCGCTCCTGCTTTGGGTTGTGGCCGGTCTAATGCTTTTTGCAGGATATCCCTGTTGTTCTTTGCATCAATGTTATTAGGATCAAGGCTGATCATTTTATCGAGATAATATATTGCCTTCTCGTATTCTTTCAGCGTGTTGGCATTATAACCTGCCAGGTATCCATAGGCTAACATTAAAGAAGATTTATACTTTACGGAATCAACGCCTGCAATTTCAATGAACCTGTTAGCATCTTCAACAGGTGCAACAGAAGGTATTCCTGAAGCTACGGCACTGGTATCTGCCATCCATTTTGTACGGAATCCTCCATAGTATCCCTGCATATCATCCGGGTATTTTTGCTTATATAAATTGAACACACTGTCGGCTGTTTCATATTTTTCGCCATAAAAATTCTCCCAACCTGCATAATAGAGATCTAATTTACCATAGCCGGTATCTATAGACAGTATCCTGGTAAGCCAATCGGCTGATTTTGCCCTGTTGTCAATTTTCTTGTACATATTAGCTGCCGCGGTTGCAAAAGCAACCCTTTCTTTAACAACTGTGTCCATTTGGATGGCTTTATCAAAATAGCTGTCGGCCTGTTCCAGCTTATCGGGGAATTTGGCCGATATTTCCGCCATTTTCACAAAGTTGTCGGGCAAAAACAGTGACGAATCTCCTTTAGAAAAAAACAACTCCATATTTTGCAGCGCATTCAGGGAGTCGCCTAATTTATCGTACGCGTATGCTTTTACGCGGTACAGTTTGGCACTGGCATTATCCCCTTCTTTCTGTAACTTTTCATCTGCCCTGGCAATGGCACCTTTAAAGTCGCCCGAAGCATATACCAGGCTGATCTCTTCTGCTTCAACAGAAGGCGTGAAATCGGTATTTGCCTTATATTTTGCGAAATAATCCCTTGCTTTATTTACATCACGTGAATACCAATAGGTATATAAATCATAATAAGCCGGGGCATAAGCCGGATCAAGCGCTAAAGCCGCTTCATAATGTTTCAGAAATATGCCGGCCTGCTCCTGTCCCTGTGTAACGTAAATTTTACCGATCTTATACTCCGCCTCTGCCAGGTTAGGATCAAGCGAAAGTGCATTCTGATAGGCTGTTACCGCCGCGCCGCCATCTAATAATTTCCGGTATGCATCGCCCATATTAATGTATACAAAAGGCTCCTTAAACCGTTTCACCTCTGTAGCCTGCTTTAATTTTTCAATGGCATATTTTGCGTCCCCATCGGCCGCATCCACATTAGCGCGGCCCACTGCGTTCAAAATATTCACCTCTTTACCTTTCGTAAGGCTAATGGCGGTTTCAAAGCGCTGACGTGCATCGTTGCCCTTATGCTCAAGCAGTTCAACGTGCCCCATGCCAACCAGCAATAAAGGATCGCTGCCTTTGGCCTGTAAAGCCGTTTGATACACTTTTGCCGCACCTGCAATATCATTTAACTCAATTAATGTTTGCCCCAACCAATAAGCGGCATCCACATCACCGGGTTTCGCTGCAAGCGCTTTTTCAAGGGTTTCTTTTGCGCTATTATACTTTTCGTAGTAAAAGAATTTCCTTCCTTCATCTACTGATTGCGCAAAAGCAACATTGCACAGTAAAACAGCAGCTACCATAAATCTGAGTGTGTGCTTCATCATTTTTGATTTGAAATTTTGGTTTTGGTAAATAAATATATTAAAAATTA
>NZ_DAOMQT010000055.1:0-27073 GCF_035445465.1 Agriterribacter sp. | reverse complement strand
AGAGCGGAAAACGGGATTCGAACCCGCGGCCTTCAGTTTGGGAAACTGATGCTCTGCCAACTGAGCTATTTCCGCATAGAAATAAAGTTACAATGAATCTGGTAATTATAAAATATAATGCAGGCAATATTCAATCGGTTTTATATGCTCTGGAACGCATTGGGCTGGAGGCGAAAGTTACCGATGATGTGGAGCAGATCAGCAGTGCCGATAAAGTAATATTTCCGGGCGTGGGGGAGGCCAGCAGCGCCATGCGGTATTTAAAAAACAGGAAGCTGGATGAGGTGATTAAGCACCTTGAACAACCGGTGCTGGGCATTTGTCTGGGTATGCAACTGATGTGCAGGTTTTCGGAGGAGCATAATGTAAGCTGCCTGCATATCTTTGATGAAGATGTGAAGCTTTTCAGGAAAAAAGAACAGGATCAGGCGAACGATATTAAAATTCCCCAGATGGGCTGGAACAATATCTATGGTCTTAAAACGGAATTGTTTCATGCGGTTCCGGAGGGTAGTTACACTTATTTTGTTCACAGCTACTACGCAGCCTCCGGAGCACATACCATCGCCACTACGGATTATATTATTCCCTATAGTTCGGCGCTGCATAAAGATAACTTTTACGGCGTGCAGTTTCATCCCGAAAAAAGTGCGGATACCGGTGAGCGCATCCTTAAAAATTTCATTGAGCGCTGCCATTAAAATCAAAATGCTTTAAACAATATATGGAAATCATACCTGCCATTGATATCATAGACGGCAAATGCGTAAGGCTTACACAGGGCGACTATGCGCAGAAGAAAATTTACAATGAACATCCCCTGGAAGTGGCTAAGGAATTTGAAGGCGCCGGTTTGCAACGGCTGCACCTGGTTGATTTGGATGGCGCCAAAGCCGGGCAGGTAAAAAACTGGAAAGTGCTGGAAACCATTGCGGGAAAAACCGCATTGACGATTGATTTTGGGGGCGGTATCAAGCGGGAGGAGGACGTGCATGTTGTTTTTAATTCGGGTGCGGCGCTGGTAACAGTGGGTAGCATAGCGGTTAAAAATGAAGCTGAATTGATAAGATGGTTTACCATTTTTAGCGCGGATAAATTTTTGCTGGGCGCCGATGTAAAAGATGAAAAGATAGCCATTGGCGGCTGGCTCGAAACAACAGATATATGGGTATACGACTTTATTGAAAAATATACACAACATGGCGTAAAACAAATATTTTGTACAGATGTAAGTAAAGACGGCAAGCTGGAAGGCCCTGCAGTGGATTTGTATAAAAGCATCGTACAAAAATTTCCTGCGTTGCATTTCATCGCCAGCGGCGGCGTAAGCTCCATTGATGATTTGCGTGCACTGCGTGATGCCGGATGTAACGGAGCGATAGTGGGCAAGGCGATATATGAGGGAAGAGTGAAGATTAAAGATTTGAAATTTGAGATTTGAGATTGAGTTCATGCATTTCCGCGGAAACAAATCTTACTTTTAAGCGAATTTCAAATTAACCTATGTCCACCATTTATCGTTTTGAAGATTTGCCTTTGTGGCAGCAGTCCAGAAGCCTGTGTAACAGAATTTTTAGGATGATTGAACAGAGTCCGTTATTTAAAAGTGATTTTAAATTTCGAGACCAGCTAAGAGCTTCGGCCGGCTCTGTTATGGATAACATAGCAGAAGGCTTTGAACGTTCATCCCGGTTGGAATTTGTTAATTTTTTAGGAATAGCTAAAGGTTCAACGGGAGAAGTAAGGTCGCAGGTTTACCGTGCTATGGATAACAAGTATATTGATCATATTGACGGAATAGCCATAATAGATGAATATGAAAAACTGGCCAAGGAGATGGCTGGTTTTATTAGTTATCTCAATAAATCAACAGTAAAGGGACAAAAATTTAAAGACAGGTACCCAGGTTCTTAATCTCAAATATTAAATTTAAAATTTCAAATCATTCCATGCTCACCAAACGCATCATTCCCTGTCTTGATATTAAAGACGGGCGTACCGTAAAAGGAACCAATTTTGTAAACCTGCGCGATGCGGGCGACCCGGTGGAACTGGGTGCGCTGTATGCCCGGCAGGGCGCAGATGAGCTGGTGTTCTTAGATATTACCGCAACGGTTGAAAAAAGAAAAACATTGAGCGAGCTGGCTAAGCGCATTGCCCATCACATCAATATCCCTTTTACGGTAGGCGGCGGCATTAGCAGTGTGGAAGACGTGAACGTGCTGCTTGAAAATGGTGCGGATAAGATTTCCGTGAATACGGCCGCATTTAAAAACCCTCAATTGATTCATGAACTGGCAAAGGAATTTGGCAGCCAGTGCGTGGTGCTGGCCATTGATACCCGGAAAGAAGAAGACGGCGAATGGTATGTATACCTCAATGGCGGAAGAACCAAAACCAGCATGAAATGTATTGACTGGGCAAAACAGGCCGTAAACCTTGGTGCAGGCGAAATATTGCTAACGTCTATGAATCATGACGGAACGAAACAGGGCTTTGCGCTGGATATTACAAGCGCCTTATCTACGCAATTACCCGTGCCTGTTATTGCCAGTGGCGGCGGGGGTACAATGGAGCATTTTATATCCGTATTTAATGAAGGCAAAGCCGATGCAGCCTTAGCCGCCAGCATTTTCCATTTCAAGGAAATAGCCATTCCCGAGCTTAAGCAATTCTTATTTGAAAAGGGTATCCCTGTGCGCATGCTCCCGGAAAACATAATAAATAACGGATGAAGTTATTGACTGGTGAATTTCTGAAGAATAGCGGACGGAACCCTGAACGGAGCGTCGCAACGAAAGTCACACCAGGGTGTTGCGGCCGGTAAAATAATAACCCCGTTTTAAAAATGCTGTTCTATTAATCCATTATGATAGTTGCGGCGCTGATGGCCAGCCCGCTGAAACACCCCGTTACATTATTACCACTTATGTTACTCAATAACGATACCGGTGTAGATAATGGGCCGTTGCTGTTCCTCGCTTTGTTATAGCTGTCCCAAAAATTATATACATCTCTCGTTACATTAGCCATGTAGTAAGTGATGCTGTCGCCTTTCACAAAACCATAGGAGTTGGTAAGACGCATATAGCTGCCATTATTATTTTCATCGGAGTTGGTTATCCTTTTTCTGGTACCCAGGCTGCCCCACCCAAAGCTCTTTTGATTATCACTGTGGCGCCAATAAAACAACTGGCAGTTACCGGTAGTATCAGGGTCTTTAAAGTTTACCGTAATGCGCCCTTTGCTGGTTCCATCTTCATCGGTATAATGATAATCGGTGCTTAGATGATCTATCGGTATTGGAGATAATAAAGGAGCAGTAGCTGTAAATATTTCACCATTTACTTCAATCTCCAGCAAATAATATTTACCGGCTATGCCCCGTAATGCCCGTGCCGGGTCGGTTTGCAGGTTGGGATCTGTATAAATACCATCGCTTATACCTGCAGGAACATCCGGGAGCGTTGTTTCTTTTAAAATTACAGAGGAGCTGCTGTCCCACACAATCGTATTGTTCTGCATTAAGCTGCCTTCTGATATCTTAACCAGGGCATTTTTTACCGGGATACTGGCGATGCTGGTATTTTCAATGGTTTGGCTTTTGCTGAGTATTACATAGTTGTATGCCGGTATTTCGGTATTAATGTAGGCCTCTACAACCAATTGCGGTTCGGTATGGCCCAGACCTATATCAAAATTTTTTTCACAACCCGTAAAGAGCAGCAGCAGGCTAATAATAATTGCAATATTCGGCAGCTTATAGGAATCAGTCATACCTCAAAATTTAAAATTCCAGCCAATGGCAGGGGTGATGGGAAACAGGTACACCATTTTACCCTGTAGTGATTTTTCTGTTTGGTTGATGTCCATATAAATAAAGTAAGGGTTCCGCCGGTTGTAAACATTGTATATGTTGAAATTCCAACTGCTGCTGAACCGTTTTTTTTTCTTTGAGATGGGCGTATAGGTGGCACAAATGTCTGCGCGATGGTATGCCGGCAGGCGATAGTTATTAATTTCGTTGTATTGATTCATGCTGGTATAGGATGCTGTACGCTGGCTCACATTAAACCCAACATTGTAATTTACCCTGCCTGTAGGCATGGTAAGCGCGTTGCCTGTACCAAATACAAAAACTGTTGAAAAATTCCATTGCCGGCTTAATGTATAATTGGCTACAACACTCATATCATGTGTTCTGTCGTAACGATAGGGAAAAGGTTTGCCATCATTCATTTCTGCATACGTTCTTTGTGTTCTGCTTAATGTATAACCAACCCAGCCTGTTAATTTCCCTTTTTTCTTTTCAGCAAAGAGTTCTATTCCGTATGCTTTCCCTTTCCCGAACATCATTTCCCCCTCAATATTCTGGTTGAGCAGTAGCTGGGCTCCCTGCTTAAATTCTACCTGGTTATCTAAATCTTTATAATAGGCCTCAGCGCTAAAATGGTATATATTGCTATGGGTATTTCTAAAGTAACCTATAGAAACCTGCTGAGCGATACCCGGCTGAACAATTTGTCCGGCCGGTATCCAGATGTCGCTGGGAAAAGTTGCCCCGCTGGTTGTGGCCAAATGCAGGTACTGGATGGTCTTGTTATACGATAGCTTTATACTTGAAACAGAGGATAAGGTATAATCCAGATTTAAACGGGGCTCAGGGTATTGGTAGTGCGCAATACTTTCTCCTTTCTTATATAATTCTGTTTCTCCTGTTGGGTTCCCGTCTTCGTTATAGATCACCCTTTCAGTAGGACCTACCTGGTTAAAATAACTGTACCTCAGGCCGGTGGTAGCACGAAGACGCCTGCTTATTCTGAAGCCTGAACTTAGATAGATGGCAGCTTCCCGGGCATACTGGTTGTTTATTTCCGTTTTAAATTCCAGTATTCCTTGGGTAATATCGCCTGCGCCGGGTTTAAACTGGTGCCAGATATACTGAAGCCCCCAGTTGAGGTTAAATTTACCCGAAGGCGTGTAGCTCCAGTCGTTTTTAACCTGGTAATCGGTAACAGCGGATGTAAAAATATAATCCGAAAGATCATAGCCATAATAGCTGTCAAGGTCAAATGCGTTATAGATCATTGACACAGATTGCTTCAGTTTTCCGCTTGGCATTTGTTGTTTCCAGGTGAGCCCTGCAATGGTATTGCCCCAGTTCGCGTTGAATAGATTGTTTTTATCGTTGGTGTATGAAAATTTGTCTTTGCCGTTGTAAAAAGTAAACAGCAGCTTATTGTTATCGTTTATTTCATAATCCGCCTTCCCGTTAATATCATAGAAATAATACCCGTTATTACCGATTCTTTTCTTTGCAAAAACTTTCGCCACCTGGTCAATATATGTTCTGCGGCCGCTGATGATGAAAGAAGCTTTATTTTTAACTAAAGGTCCTTCTATAGAAAGTTTGGAGGAAATTAAACCGATACCACCACTGAGTTTTAGTGAATCTTTATCGCCCTCCCTGGTATCAATGGATATTATGCTGCTTAACCTGCCTCCATAAGCTGCATCCATATCGCCTTTTTTAACGCTTACACTTTTGATGGCTTCACCATTGAATACGCTGAAAAAACCTAACAGGTGATTCGGGTTATAAACCGGGATATCATCTAAAAGAATCAGGTTCTGATCGGGTCCCCCGCCTCTTACATAAATGCCTGAACCGGCCTCACCTCCATTTTTTATACCCGGTAAAAGTGTGATTGTTTTTAGCGGATCTGTTTCACCAAGAATAACAGGTATTTTTTTCAGGCGGTCAATATCTAAAGAATAGAAACTCATTTCGTTTTTGTTGTTGTTTTTCCCTGCGGTAATAACAATATTGCTGAGTTCATTTTCCTTTTGAATAAGCATTAGGTTGATAGTAGTATCAGACAGCAGCGTGATATGCAGCAAGCGGCTGTAATAGCCTACTGCACTGGCTTCTATCAGGTGATTTCCCTTTGTAAAAGCCTGCAATAATTTTCCGGAGGAATCGGCAAGCATCCGGTTCCCGTCTATATCAACAGTAGCATTGCTTACGGGCATGTGTATGCTGTTGAGCACATGGATGCTTACCGTAACGGTTTGTGCATTAGCCGTATGCATGCACTGTAAGCAACAGAGCAGCAGGAGGGCTTTTACAAAACAATATATTGTTCTGAGATTGCGCATGCCAGTAGTCATATTTAAAATGGTACGAACGGACAACTTTTGTGGACGTCCCGAAATTTACGGCATGGCTTTTCACACGGATGGGTGCTTCATGAAGTTGTAAAGAACAGGGCTACAAGATATTTATTTTTGTTAATTATTGTACAGGCGTGCGCCTTTTTTACGCTGATTATACCCCCTTTTGAAGTATTAATACTGCGGCTAAGCGTAATGATATGATTAACAGATTGTTAAGTAGAAACACGTAGCGATTGATAAATGATACTTTTTAACCGGGGCAGATGAAAAACGACTTTCAGATTGCTTTTTGGCACAGGATACATAACAGTTTTAATTATGTAACGGTTGTTTTCTCGTGGGCGGTGAAAATTATATATACAGTTCAGGTAATTTGAACTTTTCTCACCGAAGGTAAATACGAACTGGCTGCTTTACTACCGGCTAATCCATATTTTATATCTTTGCCGATCAATAATGAACATGAATATTGATTTTAAAAAATATAGTGATGGATTAGTACCGGCCATAGTGCAGGATAATGATACCCAAAAAGTATTGATGCTGGGTTTTATGAATGATGAGGCCTTGCAAAAAACGATGCGGGAGGGGAAAGTTACTTTTTACAGCAGAAGCAAAAAACGGTTATGGACCAAGGGAGAGGAAAGCGGGAATTTCCTGGAGTTAAGATCTGTTGCTGCTGACTGCGATCATGATACTTTGCTCATCAAGGCACATCCGCTGGGGCCGGTTTGCCATACGGGAGCGGATACCTGCTGGTCGGAGAAAAATCACAACGATAATTTCCTGCTATACCTCGAAGATATTATTGAACTGCGAAAAAAATCATCGCCTGAAGACTCGTATGTGGCTTCCCTGTTTGCCAAAGGCATCAATAAAATTGCTCAAAAAGTAGGTGAAGAGGCAGTAGAAACGGTAATTGAAGCCAAAGACAATGATGATGCATTGTTTCTTAATGAAGCGGCGGATCTTTTGTTCCATTACCTCATTCTTCTGAACGCAAAAAGATACCGGCTGAAAGATGTTAGCGAAAAATTACAGGAAAGGCATTCCAAATAAGGAGAAAATTTTACATGGTTCCTGATGGTGGAAAGGTTTAAGGTTTGAGGGGGTACTGCTAACGACAGAAGGAATATGCTTTTTTTGTGCCAGCCATAGCTGAAAGCTGATCGCTGAAAGCTTCTTCGGATTTAATATTAAAAAAAGGTGAAAGATTTCCGGGCAATTAGACCCTTCCTTCCCGAAGTATCTTTCACCTTTCACTTCTCACCTCTCACTACATCACCGTAAAATCGGTTTCTGTATCTCCCCACAATAAACTCACTTTTCCACTTTCATCTACATTGATCGTAAACTTTTCGGCAAACGCTGGGGCTTTAACCGGTTTAACTTTTACTCTTAAGGCATCGTCCCCTTCTTCATATTTAAATGCACCCCACTGCTCCCATGTTTTATTGAATATGATCGTCCATTCGTCATCGCCAGCTATGGTAAACAAGCCATATTTACCTGCGGGTAAATCCTTCCCTTCCACTTTGATGTCCTTGTCTGTTTCAAAAACCGTGGCTTTGTTGGCGCCGGTACGCCATACCTTGCCGGGCAGGGGTTCAAGATCCTTGCCTATGGTTCTGCCTTTTACCGATGGCTGGCTATAGTTAATGGTGATGGTAGCGCCGCTGGCAATTTTTGCCGATGTGGTTGCGGGAGGGCTGGCAGGCGCTTTATTATCCTGTGCCAGTACCCCGCCCGATGAAAGCAGTAAAACTGCTATTGCCGGAAATAGGAATGATCTTTTCATATTGTTGTAGTTTTTTATATCAGGTTAGTTCAATATTCGTGCCATCGCCATTATCCTAATTGCCGTTTATATAATTGAATTACATTTTCCAATCCTAAATAAAGGGCATCGCATATCAGCGCATGTCCTATAGAAACTTCATCTACCCAGGGAACCTGTTCTTTAAAATAGCTGAGATTATGCATGTCCAGGTCGTGCCCGGCATTAACGCCCAGCCCTAATGCTTTGGCCTTTTGAGCGGCAGCTACATAGGGGGCAACGGCATTTTCTTTGTTGGAGAGATAATTTTTTGCGTACGCTTCCGTGTATAATTCTACCCGGTTGGTTCCCGCTGCGGCAGCGCCCTCAATCATTTCAACAACCGGATCAACAAAAACGGATACGCGGATACCGGCCTGCTGAAACACGCCGATCATCTCCGTTAAATAATCTTTATGTTTTATGGTATCCCAGCCATGATCGCTGGTAATTTGTCCGAGGTCGTCGGGCACTAATGTTACCTGCTGCGGTTTCGTTTCCAATACCAGGTCAATAAATTTCTGTTCCCTGCAATTGCCTTCAATATTGAGCTCGGTATTGATTATTTTTTTTATTTCCCTTACATCGCTGTAGCGGATATGTCTTTCATCGGGACGGGGGTGTACTGTTATACCATCGGCGCCAAACCGTTCAATATCCCTGGCGGCTTTTAATACATCGGGGTTATTGCCGCCGCGGCTGTTCCGGAGCGTAGCAATTTTATTTATGTTTACCGAAAGTTTAGTGATGTGATGCATGCCCAAAATTAAACCCTTATTTATTGTTATTTTCACAGCTTATTCTATTTTTAAATATATTTACTTATACTAAACAAAAGTTTACTAAAAATTTACAGATGGGAGTGATCAAAAAACTGCTTACAAGCTCCAAAGCCTTCTTTATTGTATGGTGCATGGTGGCGGCGTTTGGAACCTATTTTTGTATGTATGCCTTCCGTAAACCGTTTAATGCAGGCACATATGAAGGCTTGTCGTTATGGGGGATAAACTATAAGGTAGTGCTTATTATAGCGCAGGTATTTGGTTATATGATCTCCAAATTCATAGGAATAAAAGTGATATCCGAGCTAAAAGCTGCAAGCCGTACACAGCTCATCATTGGGTTAATACTTTTTGCCGAGATAGCGCTGTTGTTTTTTGGCTGGGTGCCTCATCCCTACAATTTTGCTTTTTTATTCATGAACGGGCTTCCGCTGGGAATGATCTGGGGCATTGTATTCAGCTATCTCGAAGGACGAAGATTTACAGAAGTGCTTGCCATAGGGCTAAGCGTAAGCCTCATCGTTTCTTCGGGCATGTTAAAAACTATTTATTTTGACGTACGCGAATGGCTGCCCCTCGTATCGGAGTTCTGGATGCCTTTTGTAATGGGCTTATTGTTTTTGCCTTTATTTCTTTTGTTCGTATGGATGCTGTCTGTTATCCCCGCTCCTTCGCAGGATGACATGGCGTTGCGGGCGCCGCGGCTACCCATGACCAACACCGACAAACGGAATGTGTTCCGGCAATATGGCTGGGGCCTGGTAGCCTTTATTATACTTTATACTTTCCTGGCAACGCTGCGCGATTTCAGGGATAATTTTACGGTTGAAATATGGAATGAGGTAGACCCGGGGTGGGACAAAAATGTGTTCACCCAAACCGAAGCCATAACAAGCATTATTGTATTGGCGGTTATCGGCAGCCTCTCTGCTATTAAAAATAATTTTAAAGGCTTTTGGGCCGTGAACGGTATTATAGGCGCCGGCTTCCTGATAACGGCACTGGCTACCCTTCTTTTTCAACGGCATATCATTTCTCCTTTCTGGTGGATGCTGTTACTGGGCACCGGTTTGTTTCTGGCTTATATGCCTATGCAGATCGCCTTGTTTGAGCGGCTGATCGCTCACTTCCGTATTAAAGCCAACGCGGGTTTTTTTGTATACATGTGCGATTCCATCGGTTACCTGGGCAGCGTGGTGCTGATGCTGTATAAAGAGTTTTTCATGAAAGAGATGAACTGGTCGCTGGTACTCATGAAGTTCACCTACCTGCAGGCTGTAATATCGCTGGTGCTGCTGGGAGCGGCATGCGTGTTCTTTTACCGGTCTGCCGTTCGTGCAAAGAAAAGGATTGTACCCGCTACAGCCGGAATTCCAAACGTATAAAAAAATCATCACTATAAAATTATAATGTATGTCTCATCAGCCCTTATTATTTACTCCGGGTCCTTTATCAACCTCCTTAACCGTAAAGCAGGCCATGCTAAAGGATATGGGATCACGGGATCAGGTATTTATGAATGCAGTAAGGGATATCCGCAATGGCTTGCTGCAACTGGCGCAGGTTAGTAAGGAAGATGGTTATGAATGCGTGATCATCCAGGGCTCCGGTACTTTTGCCGTGGAAAGTGTGATCAGCAGCGTAGTGGGAGAGAAGGACAGGCTGCTGATACTTGCCAACGGCGCTTACGGAGAAAGGATAGTGAAAATGGCAGGCATTCACCGGCTGAACCATGTAGTGCTTCGTTTTGATGAGGATACCATTGTTACTCCGGAAGCAACGGAAGCTTTTTTACAAAGCCATCCGGATATCACGCATGTGGCCTGTATACACAGTGAAACCACTACCGGGTTGTTTAATCCCGTAACAGCTATTGGCGCTGTTTGCAAACAATATGGTAAAGTGTTTATTGTTGATGCCATGAGCAGTTTTGGCGGCGTTGCAATGGATATGAAAGCCATGCAAATTGATTTCCTGGTTTCTTCTTCCAATAAATGCATTGAAGGTGTTCCGGGCTTTGCCTTTGCACTATGCAAGCGCGGTGAGCTCGAAAAAGCGAAAGGACAGGCACGCAGTCTCAGCCTTGATCTATACGATCAATGGGCCGGACTTGAAGCCAGCGGGCAATTTAGGTTTACCCCGCCAACCTTAAGCCTTATGGCCTTCCGGCAGGCTATGAAAGAGCTGGAAGAAGAAGGCGGTATCCCTGCCCGCGAGCAAAGGTATAAAGCCAATAAACAAACGCTGGATGAAGGAATGACCGCACTCGGCTTTAAGCAATACCTCAAACCGGAGATACAGGGACATATCATTTCTTCTTTCTTATATCCTTCCGATCCGGGTTTTAATTTTGAGCTTTTTTATGAGAAGCTGAATAAAAGAGGATTCGTTATTTATCCAGGTAAGCTCAGCAAGGCCAATGCTTTCCGTATTGGCAATATCGGGCAAATTTTTCCGGATGATGTAAAAGCGTTGCTTATTGCTATTGAAGAAGTGCTGAAGGAGGATGCGGTGACGGTTTAAAACCCATGAGGTTTGTGGGAGGGAATTACAGCGTGAGGAAGCATCATAGGGTTTAAATAAAGATGAAGGGGGAAAGGTGAAAGGTGAAAGAAGAAGTACTCGTCTCATCGTTAGTAATTACTACCATGAGGGCTGGATACCCCCCTGCTGTGATAGCTGATTACTACCCATTGCCTCCCTCACTCATTTGAAAACCAGTCTGCCGGCTGGCTGGTTTTCAAATTCCTAAATTTTCACATTTCCCACATTTCCATATTTCCACATTTTATTTCCCTTATTCCCCTCATTCGTCTATTTTTGCGCTCTTCCAAATTAGCATTTCAAATGGTTGATGTATTATTAGGCCTCCAGTGGGGCGATGAAGGAAAAGGTAAGATTGTAGACTATTTCGCGCCTGCCTATGATGTGATCGCGCGTTTCCAGGGTGGACCCAATGCAGGACATACCCTGTATGTAAAAGATAAGAAAGTAGTATTGCACCAGATCCCTTCCGGGATATTTCACAGCGATATCATTAATCTGATCGGAAACGGGGTGGTATTAGACCCGGTTACCCTTAAAAGAGAGTGCGAAACAGTGGCTACTTTTGGGGTTGATTATGCTAAGAATCTGTATATTTCAGAAAGAACCAATCTTATTTTACCCACGCACAGGGCGCTCGACAAAGCTTCTGAAGTATTGAAGGGAAATGATAAAATTGGCTCCACACTAAAAGGTATAGGACCTGCCTATATGGATAAAACAGGCAGGAACGCCTTACGGGTAGGGGATATCCTTGATAAAAACTTTACATCGCAATATATCAGGCTTCGGCTTAAGCACCAGAAGCTTTTAGACAGCATGCAGTTTCATGAAGATATTTCCGCGTGGGAAGACGAGTTTTTTGAAGGTGTTGAGTTCATGCGCCGGTTTAAGATCATAAACGGCGAATATTTTATTAATGAAAAGATAAGTGAGGGCAAAAAAGTACTGGCGGAAGGCGCGCAGGGGAGCATGCTGGATGTGGATTTTGGAACCTTCCCTTTTGTAACCTCTTCCAATACCATATCGGCAGGCGTATGTACAGGGCTGGGAGTGGCTCCGCAAAAAATTAAAGAAGTGATTGGCGTAACCAAAGCCTATTGTACGAGAGTGGGCAGCGGGCCTTTCCCTACCGAGCTGCATGACGGGGTGGGAGACGAACTGCGTAAAACCGGTAATGAGTTTGGCGCCACAACAGGGCGTCCGCGCCGGTGCGGCTGGATTGACCTGGTGGCATTGAAATTTGCCTGTATGATAAACGGCGTTACACAATTAGTAATGACCAAAGCCGACGTGTTAGACGCGTTTACTGAGCTGAAAGTATGTGAAAATTATAATATTAACGGAAAACTGCAGCAGCAGGTGCCTTACCAAATGGCAAAGCTGGCTATAGATCCGGTATATACTTCATTTAAGGGATGGGATACAGACATTACCGAAACAACTTCGTTTGCTTCCGTTCCCCAGGCTATGAAGGATTATATAAACCATATTAACGGTTATTTGGGCGCAGAGATAAAATATATTTCCAATGGACCGGGAAGAGACCAGATAATTCCGGTACTTTAATTGTTGTATTGTATTACAATAAAAATTATTTTTGAAATTATTTGGCTATCTCAAAATCTCGTAGAAATTTTACGTTGTTAATTTAGTCAAGCTATGGCAAAATCTGAAAGAGATAAAAAAACTGCTGGTAAGGGAATTTCCGCTAATAACGGGAAGGCTAAACCCTTAAAAACGTCGCCCAAATCCAAGAAGAAAGAAGACGAAGACGATGACGATGATTTGGAGTTGGATGAGAAGCCTTCTGTAAAAGGAGGAAAGGTTGCATCTAAATCTTTAAAAGAGGAGGATGACGATGACGATGACCCGGAAGAGGAGAAAGATGACTGGGAGAAAGTAGATGAGGAAGACAACTGGGATCCTGATTTCGATGAGTTTGATATACCTAAATCAAAAGCAAAGAAAACAGGTGGCAAAAAAGGAAAGGAAGAAGATGATGATCTGGGCATTGACGATGAATTCAAGGACATGGGCTTGTTTGATGATGGCGGTGGCGGATACGATGATGATGACGATGACTTTTAACAGCATAACGTGAAAAGAACATTTTGTTCCTTTCCGGTTCATGATTTTTTACAGGTTAAAGAACAGATGCTGGATTGGGCTAACCAGTTCAGCATCTGTTGTTTTTTAGACGATCACCAGTACCGGCTGCGGGAGCATCGTTTTGAATGCATACTGGCAGTGAACGCCGAAAGCGTGCTTCATACCACCGGCGATAGGGCGTTTGAACAATTACAGGGTTTTATTGATAAAAACAGCGACTGGTGCTTCGGGCACCTGGGCTATGATCTTAAAAACGAGATCGAGACCCTGCAATCCAATAATGCGGACTTTGTACAATTTGATGATCTTTTCTTTTTTGTTCCCGAAATTGTTTTAATACTACGCAGCAACGAATTATTGATAGGGGTTAAAAGCCGGGAACATGCATCTGTTGCCGCGGCTGTTTTTAGCACCGTGCCGGCTACAACTCATCAACCACTGCAAATTGAAATAAAAAGCAGGTTTACCAGGGATGCTTATATTGATACCGTTCAGCAATTGCAGCAACACATATTACGTGGTGATTGTTATGAAATTAACTTTTGCCAGGAGTTTTATAACGATAATGCGGTCATTGATCCCCTGCAGGTATACCGGGCGTTAAGTAAGGAATCGCCCAACCCCTTTTCTTGCTACTACAGGCTGGAAGAGAAATACCTCCTTTGTGCCAGTCCTGAGCGCTACCTGCGCAAGAGCGGGAGCAGGCTGATCTCCCAGCCCATAAAAGGTACGATACAGCGAAACAATAAGCGTACGGAGTCCGACAGGTTAAACAGGGAAACGCTTCAGCATAGTTCAAAAGACCGTTCGGAAAATATAATGATCGTAGACCTGGTTCGGAATGACCTGGCAAAGGTTTGTACGGAAGGCAGTGTGAAGGTAGACGAGTTGATGGGTATATACGCTTTCCCGCAGGTATATCAAATGATTTCTACTGTAAGCGGGGAAGTAGCGGATACGGTGCGGGTAGCGGATATATTAAAAGCTACTTTTCCAATGGGGAGCATGACAGGGGCTCCCAAAAAAAGGGTAATGGAATTAATTGAGCAGTATGAGCGAACCCGGCGTGGTTTGTTTTCGGGGGCGGCAGGTTATATCTCCCCGGAGCAGGATATGGATTTTAATGTAGTGATCAGGAGCATATTGTATAACGCCTCAAACCGGTATCTGTCTTTTCAAACCGGCTCTGCTATTACGTATTACAGCAGGGCGGAAGATGAATATGAAGAGTGCCTGTTGAAGGCGGCAGCCATAAAAAAAGTGCTGAACACATAATCCAGCACTCCTTTTGTTTATAAAATAATCCCCTTTACTTTCTTTTCATCATTTTTTGTTCGCCGGCGGTAGACATAATGGCTTTTGTTTTGGGAAGACCGATGGCTTCGGGATAATCGCTTTTATCGTTGCTGAAAACGGTGCTGTTGCTTTTTAACAGCATTTCAATAGAGTCATTCAATATATCCTGGCGTTTTTCCTTAAATCTTTGCATTTTATCCTTCGGCAGCCTCATGTCGTAACCCCGGGCAACTACTTCTTTTTCGAAATCCGGGTTGTACAGGTTAAATGCCTCTGCTTCCATGTCTAAGGCTTCCACAATTACGTTTATATTGTATTTGCCGCTGATATGGAGTATGCTTAAATCGTTAAGGTTTTCAGCCATAAGCTTTTCCATATTTAATAAAGGCACTGCTGTTTCTTCCTGTTTTTCCAGTATATAACAGGCGGCTACATATTTCTTAACATGCGCTCTCGATTCGGCAGGTAAATAATACTGCAGCTTCCAGAAGTCCCGGCTCTGGCTTTTTTTAATGGCAGCATCTACTCTTGAGGCTCCGCCATTATACGCTGCTATAACCAGCAGCCAGTCGTTGAACTGGTTATGCAGGATTTTAAGATATTTTGCTGCGGCGTGTGTGCTTTTGGTAAGATCCCGTCTTTCATCCCTGTTATGATTGATGGTTAAACCCATTAACCTGCCTGTGGGGGCCATGAACTGCCAGGGACCTACGGCTCCTTTGCGTGATACCGCGCCATTGAACATTTCAGACTCAATAAGCGCGAGATATTTGAGTTCCGTAGGAAGGTCATAGCGTATCATGATCTTGTCTATGAGCGCCATTTGCCGCGCATATTTAGATGTGATCTTTTCCAGGCGTTTTTCGTGCTTTTTTTCGTAATCCCTTACAAAGGCAATAGCCAGTGGGTGTAAGGTGTTGTATTTATTTTGGCTCACTGCCGGTGCTTTGGGCGTAGCTATTGCTTCAGGAACGGCATTTTCTTCTTCCATTATAATAGCAGTGGTATTTTCATTGTCCGAAGGTGAGCTTACTGCCGTTGCCACAACTATTTCAGTAACGGCAATGCTGGTATCTGTTTCCTGGGCTTCGGAATTGCCATGAATATCTTCAGCTTTTAGCGAAAAAGACATACATAAAACAAATACGAAATAACCAAAACCTTTTAATAACATATTCATATAACTCAATTTTTTGGTTTTCTCCTGTTTTGCAATTATGGTTCCAAAAAAGGAGGGTACAAAATAATTGGTTGATTCACAGGGGGTTACAAAAACCTAAAGATTTGTGAAGCTTATCAGAGGTATTGGAAGAGCGGAAAGCAAAAATACTTCTTCAAAATGGATCGTCATAGTTTTAAGCCAAAACTATGCCATGATTTATGGTAAAAAGCATTAAATCGAGCCAAAAATTACGTCATAATGACGGTATTCGGAATAAATGACATTCTTTTTAATTTTTTTGGAAAGCTAAAGCATGTGTGTGCGTACGTTCAAAGCGATCTTACACTTGAGGAAATGGCGCGGTGGATATTGAATCCGATAGCAGATCCTATTTTTTTTAAAGCGAGCGTCATCTGGTTTTCAACTGTTTTTACAGAGAGATTCAATAGTTCCGCTACTTCGCGGTATTTCAGCTCTTCCTCTTTAACCAGCTTAAAGATCAGCCTGCACCTCGCCGGCAGGCTTTGAACGGCTTCATGTATTTTGTGAAGCATTTCGGCTGTGATCATTAATTGCTCAGGGTCGAAAAATACGCTGTTCAATTCAACCCAGTAATCATCCGCAGGTAAACTTTGCCAGCTTTTTTGCTTTTTCAGGTAGTTAAGGCAGGTATTTCGGGTGCTGGTGAAAAGGTATAATTTGAGGTTAATAATAGTATGAAGTGTTCTGCGCCTCTTCCATATTTTAATAAATACATCAGAAACCGCTTCTTCCGAAAGCTGCTTTGATTTAAGGAAGGAAAAGGCAAACTGCTGAAGGGAGGGATAAAAATGCAGGAATAGTTCATTATATGCCTGCTGATTGTTGAAAAGCGCAATCTGTTGTTGTAATAGTTCAATATGAGGCTGGCGGTTATCCATAAGCATACCCCTGCAATCGTTTTGCAAACTACGATTTTTACAATGAATTCTCTTTTAAAGGAGAGCACAAAGCTACAATGTGCTGCTTGGTTTGCTGTAATATTTTAAATAGCGGAAGGAAATGGCAGAAAAATTATTCTGTACGATGTTTTTTTTTACCTTTGCCCACCGCTAAAGAAAACGGCGATCAATAACAGCCGTAAGCAGGCTAAAACAGAAAGTTCTTATAAGTAAATCAATGATATTTCTTCTTTAAGGAGAAAGGACCCTTAGCTCAGCTGGTTAGAGCATCTGACTCATAATCAGAGGGTCGCTGGTTCGAGCCCAGCAGGGTCCACATTACGGAGGCTATGATTTTTCATAGCCTTTTTCATGCGCATAAGCCATTTAAAGAAACGCAGACTATCCTTACCGGTATCGTTTAAGGATATCTTCAATGCGCTCATCGGGTACCAGGTTGGTGGTTTCTATCAGCGCAATTTGTGCATAATGAGGATGCATGGTATTGAGCACATAATTGAAGTTGCCGGGCAATACGGCGGAAGGTACTTTTAAAACAGGTGTATCGCTTTTGTCGTACCATGCGTTTCCGAGTGGCTGGCATTTGCTGTAATCTTTAAAATCTCTCCACCCTTTTTTCAAATCCGTTTCTTTTATTTCAGTAATGCCGAGTGTGTTGGGTATTTCGATGATCATTATTTTAAAATCCCCGTTGAATCCTACTCCTTTTCTGCGGATCATGTTTTCCAGAAATGCCAGCGGCACAGATTCCGCGGTGTACACTACTTTGCGCCCTTTTCCGTTCCAGCGCCCGCTTATACCTGGCGCAAAGAGCGTATTACTATATGCTTTATGAACAATCCGATACACCAGCATGCAGTAATTATTTAAGCAACATATCCATGTGCCAGCCGGTCTAATTCATCCGATACCAATCCAACGCCACCGGGAGTAGTCAGCCAGTCTATTGGCTTTTCCTTTGTGCTCCAGAAAGGCTTTTGCAACCAGTAATTAAATTCATCTGCATTACCGAAAAGCTCCTCTCCCTTTGCAAAAAGGGCAATGAGCCTGAGCAGGTGTTCACTTTCAACAGGCGCCAGATTTTTTTCCTGCTCCCGATAGTTGTTTATTGTCCTGGGGTGAATATAAAGCAGTTGGGCCAGGCTTTTTTCAGGCATTTTTATTAAGCGGGCAAAGTTGTAAAACACCTCTGCACTGATACCCTTACGGGCAGCGCCTACCATTTTTATCTCATCGCTCAAATCGAAGTTTCTGAATTTCCTCCGAACGGTGCTTTTTTGTTTCACATCAGTTGCAGCCATTATACTTATTTTTCATGAAGATAGTTGATATTTTTCACTTTTAAAAGTGAAAATATTCACTACTATATGATTGCAGTTAGGCAGCAAACTACCTGCTTTCCCTGATCGCCTTAAACTCCGAACCGGTTTTCCATTGCGGCCAGCTTTGTCCATAAGCCAGGCGGCGCCCAACGCGAAACAGCAATTGAAGATCATCAATGGCGCCGTCTAATTTCCAGGTGGCATCATATTCATCAGAGGGGCGATGGTAATTTTTTTCAGTATATATATCATTCATTTTTTTGCCATACCCGCTTTCTTTTCCAATAACATCAATACCGCTGCTGATATATAAAGCCGGGATGCCTGCTTTGGCAAAATTGAAATGATCGGACCGGTAATAATAACCCGCTTCGGGGTGCACTTCGGGTGTAATGGTACGGTTCACTTTGGCGGCTTCTTCCTGCAAATAATCCTCCAGCTCCGATTGTCCCTGCCCTACTATAATTACATCCTTCGTTTTGCCATACCAGTTCAACCCGTCCATGTTAATATTGGCCACGGTTTTATTAGACGGATAAACAGGGTTTTGTGCGTAATAGGCCGATCCCCATAATCCCTGCTCTTCAGCAGTTACAGATAAAAAGACAATAGTGCGTTCAGGCTGTGTTGGCAAACTTTTAAATCCCCGCGCCAGTTCTAATAACCCGGCTGTGGCACTTGCATTGTCTAATGCGCCGTTGTAAATAGAATCGCCGGTTTCATCGGGCGTTCCAATACCCAGGTGATCCCAGTGCGCTGTATATATAATGGTTTCATCGGGGTATTTGCTGCCTGTTATTTTGCCAATTACATTATTGGATTGATTGTAATTGGTTTTTACCCGAATGGAAGTTGATAAGCCCAGGTTTAAAGCTGTTCCTTTAAATCCCCGCACATCGGCTGAGGTGAATAAGGTAGTATCCTTACCGGCAGCGGTTAATAGTTTTTTTGCCGCCGGGCCCGATACCCAGCCGATCATATCGCATAATTGTTCCTCCCTGCCCCGTGGGTCTAAACGCAGGCGTGAGGCATTCCAGTTGTTTTGTACAACGGTAAAAGGATAGCTGGCAGCTTCGGTATTGTGAATAACTAAGCAGGCTTTAGCGCCCTGCCGGGCAGCTTCTTCAAATTTATAGGTCCAGCGGCCGTAGTAGGTCATCGTTTTTCCTTTAAACAAAGACGTATCACCTGCATTAAAACCGGGATCGTTCACCAATACCATTACCACTTTTCCCTTTACATCCAATCCTTTATAATCATTCCAGTTATACTCCGGCGCCACTACGCCATAGCCTGCAAAAACAAGCTCGTCATTATTGAGGGAAACAGCAGCATCTGTTTTGTTTGTCCATAGCACATAATCATCCGGCCCTTGTAAAGTAAAATTTCCTTTGGCCGATTTTACCTGCATAACGGGTGCGGCATCGGTAGTAATATTTACCATCGGCACCTCCTGGAAATAACTTTCACCATTGCCGGGTTCAAGACCTGCTGCAATGAACTTTTCTTTTAAATACTGGATCGTTTTTGTTTCTCCCGCGGTAAATGGTTTGCGGCCTTCAAAATCATCTCCCGAAAGTTCGGCGATATGTTTACCCAGGCTATCGGAGCTGAAAGCGGCAAGACCGTCTTCTTCTCCAAAAGTTGCTTCTTTGGGATTACAGGAGGCAAGCAGGAGCGTGGCAGATACAATACTTAAAAAGATGCGGTTCATAAAAGCGGTATTATAATAATGCGGCAAGTATAATAATTTTTTCACACTAATCTACCCCAATATCAATATCTTGCGCACCTTTTCCCGCGAAGATGAAGATCAGGCGCAGCTTGATCAGCCGCTTTGTTAGCGTTATTTTTGTTTTCCGGGTTCAGAAAAATGTCTTTTATATTTGTTCTCTTTAACCTTTTATTAACCTGTTGCAGGATACATTTGTCACTCAATTTAATTTATGAAGCGTTTCTTACTGGTCATTTCACTGTTAGTATGGGGTAGTTTTTTATGGGCGCAAACGGAAACAGACACGCTTTCGCGGAAAAAAAGCCGCAATACCAGCCAGCTTTCCGGCCGTGCTGCAGACCATTTTATGATACAGGTAGGTTATAATGGGTGGGCAGGATCTCCTGATTCCTTCAGAACGGGGGGCTTAAGCAGAACCTTCAACATGTATTTCATGTTTGATTTTCCCTTTAAATCGGATCCCAGGTTCAGCGCGGCGATAGGAGCAGGGCTGGGTACCGACAATATGTTTTTTAAGCAAACCACGGTTGACCTTAGAAAATACCCCCTGAGCTTTGCGCATGATACGGTGAGTTCCTATAAAAAATATAAGATAGCTACAGGCTACCTGGAAGTTCCTGTGGAACTTCGGTTCGCCAGTAACCCGGCAAATTATAACAAGGCCTTTAAAGTGGCGTTGGGCGTTAAAGTAGGAACCATGATAGATGCCCATACCAAGGCTAAAATAACGCGCGACACGGAAGGATACGGCGGTTATACCCGGAAAATAAAGGACAAAAGAAATTTTAATACTACCCGGTTAGCGGGTACGCTTCGTGTAGGCTATGGAGTGTTTTCGGTTTTTGGAACCTACCAGTTTAATGAATTCATCAGGGAAGGCGCCGGTCCAAATGTAAAGCCCTATAGCATTGGTTTAACCATAAGCGGTTTATAGGCCGTCATTTGTGTTTAAAATATGGAAACGGGTGCCGGGTGCATCCGTTTTTTCGTTATGCTTCGTTTACCTTTGCAGTTCTAAATTTTAAAGATTGATAGATAAAAAGAGTAAATTTTTGCAGGAAGAGAAGGCGGTGCTGGTGGGGTTGGTGCATAAGCTCCAAACAGAACACCAGTTGAAGGAATATCTCGATGAGCTGGCTTTCTTGGCAGAAACCGCCGGCGCAAAAGCGGTTAAAAAATTCTATCAGAAACTGCCGCATCCCGATAGCAAAACATTTATAGGTAAAGGCAAGCTGGAAGAGATCAGGCAATATATTGAAAGACATGGCGATATTCAGGTTGCTATTTTTGATGATGAGCTTACCGGTTCGCAGATATCCAATATTGAAAAAATATTGGGTATAAAAACAATAGACCGGAGCGATCTGATACTGGATATTTTTGCTAATCGCGCTAAAACCGCCCAGGCCAAGGCCCAGGTTGAGCTGGCGCAATATCAATATCTCCTGCCCAGGTTAAGAGGTATGTGGAAGCATTTGGAAAGATTGGGCGGCGGTATCGGAACAAGAGGTCCGGGGGAAACGGAAATTGAAACCGACAGGCGTATCGTGCGGGATAAAATATCGCTTTTACGAAAAAGGCTGGTAGAAATAGACAAACAGGCTTTTACGCAGCGAAAAGACCGCGGTGAATTTATTCGCGTGGCGTTAGTAGGATACACCAACGTAGGGAAATCTACGATCATGAATGTGCTGAGCAAAAGTGAGGTATTCGCGGAGAACAAGCTGTTTGCCACGCTGGATACTACTACCCGTAAAGTGGTTTTTGAGAACACACCCTTCCTGCTGAGCGATACCGTTGGATTTATCCGTAAACTTCCGCATCACCTGGTGGAAAGCTTTAAAAGCACCCTTGATGAAGTGAAAGAAAGTGATATATTGTTGCATGTGGTGGATATTTCACATCCGCAGTACGAAGACCAGATGAAAGTAGTAAATAAAACCCTGCAGGACCTGGGATGCTATAACAAACCGGTGATCACCATTTTTAACAAAATGGACCTGTATGTAAAAAATACATTCGATGAATGGCTGGATGACGGTACCAAAACACAGTTGCTGGAAGAGCTGAAGCAAAGATGGGTGAATGAAACGCAGGGTAACTGTATTTTTATTGCTGCCACGGAAAAGCAAAATATTGATGAATTGCGCAAAGTGCTCACCAGTAAGATCCGCGAACTATACCGCATAAGGTATCCATATAAAACCGAGTTCTTTTACCAGGCTTAAACCAGTATTACGTTAATTATATATAATAATCTTCATTAATTATCCCTCACCGCGCTATGCCCGAAAAAGAACAAAGCTGGATCAGGATCGCGGATCATATCTGTGAAATAAAGTTTGGCGTCAATAATATTGCCGTAACAGAAGCTGGAGATAAAGAAATTTGTATAGGCAGATTTAAAGATGCTCTTTTTGCTTTTGCTTCCAAATGCCCGCATGCAGGAGGGCTTTTAAGCGAAGGCTGTATAAATGAGGCGGGTAATGTTGTATGCCCTGTGCACGGCTATAAGTTTAATATGCGTACCGGGTATAATGTAAGCGGTGAAGGATATTATTTAAAGCATTGGCCGGTGACAATAAGAGCAGATGGTGTTTTTGTAGATATGGGTAAGTAGGGAGTTGCTCAAAAACTAATTGTTGCTTCTTCTTCTTCTTTTTGGGGTTGTATATTCTTTAAAACATTCCAGGATATAAAGCCCTAATTCGGCGTCATTCAACATAACAACATACTCGTACTGGGGACGATAATATTTCATAAAACTATCTAATTCGGGGCTTTCTAAGTGGGTAAGTTTTCGTACAAACAGCTTGCTGTAGCGGTAGTCTATATATTTCTCCTGTTCTTCCTTTATCAGCCATCCCTGCAAGAATTTCATATTCCTGCTGCGGCGAAAGCGAAATACATTGATCAGCTCATTAAGGTCAACGCCGGCTCCCGCTCCAACACTACCCGGCGATAAAGAAGAAATGCGTAGGCCCGGTTTGCGATAATTGAATGCCTTTTCATATTCTCTCCGGTTTTGCAAAGAATCAAAGCGATAATTAGGCTTTCGAACCGTAACGCCGGGCAATTCAATAGCCGATATTTGTATAGAAATGTCGAAGGCGGCAGGGTTCTGAACGGTTTTAACCGGGTATCTGGGAGTGGCTTTTCCCAGGTACGAGAACCAGATGGAGTCTGCCGGAAGTACCCTGATGCTGTAAAATCCCATAGAATCTGTTTGTGTGCCGTATCCTGAAGCGGTAAGTACGCTTACTCCCGGCAGGGGAATCCTTTGTGTAATATCGTAAACCGTTCCCTGTATCTCCTGCGCGTGAATATGTGCAGGAAGGACAACCAGCATATATGATATTATAACAAGGATACCTGCGCGGTGATTGACCCGCAGGCTATGATAAAGCTTTTTCCAGTATGCCCTTCCACCTTTCATATATGCTCGCATATGCTTTTTGATTATTATTGGGTTCTGCCAGGGCAACAGGCTTATAGTTTTGGAATGCTTCCCGGGGGTTTGTGTAAATACCTGCGCCAATGCCTGCGCCTATAGCTGCTCCCACTGCACCGTCATTTTCATACAATTCTACAGGGGTGCCGGTAAAGTTCACAAAAAGATCTGTAAACAGGGGGCTTAAAAACATATTGGCTTTTCCGGCACGGATAACGGAAGGGCGAACGCCGTTTTCTTTCAGGATGTCTAACCCGTAACGGAAAGCGCAGGCAATGCCTTCCTGCGCGGCCCGGAACAAATGTGAAGGTTGATGCGTGGTTAATTGCAGGTTACTGATTTGCGATCCCATCAGCTTATTTCCGAGCATACGCTCTGCGCCGTTGCCAAAGGGCAGTATGGTAAGCCCGTTACTTCCCAAAGGAATGTTGGCAGCCTGTTCATTGATTTGCGCGTATGTTAAATGGCTGCCGGCTATATCTTTCATCCACCTGTTCATAATACCTGTGCCGTTAATGCATAGCAGAACGCCAATGCTTTTTTGTGCTGTGGTATGGTTCACATGCGCAAAGCTGTTTACCCTCGACTGCGGATCGCCGGTTAGCCGGTCGCTTACCGCGTATATTACACCTGAAGTGCCTGCTGTAGCCGCAATTTCACCGGGGTTCATTACATTCAGTGATAAAGCATTGTTAGGCTGATCCCCTGCTTTATAGGATACCGGGATGCCGGGTTTTAATCCTAATGTCACGGCTATCTCCTGAGTTACTGCGCCATGAACGGAAAATACAGGTTGTACCCGGGGGATAATAGGATTGGAAAAGCCATAATGATCCATTACCGGCTGAGCTACGGTATCGGATTGAAAATCCCATAAAACGCCTTCTGATAATGCGGCAGGAGAGGTGGTTATTTCCTGTGTTAACCGCATGGCAATATAATCTCCGGGCAGCATTAGTTTAGCTACATTTTCAAAAATAGCAGGCTCGTGCGCTTTCACCCAGGCCAGTTTGGATGCTGTGAAATTACCGGGTGAATTTAAAAGATGCTCCCGGCACCAGGCGGGGCCGATGGCTTCAAAAGCGTTATTACCTGTTTCAACGGCACGGCTGTCGCACCATATAATGGAAGGACGTAAAACTTTTTTATTTTTATCAACAATTACCAGTCCGTGCATTTGATAAGCAATGCCAATAGCCGCTATATCGCGTGGATTAAAACTACCGGAAGCATTGAGTTTTTGTATAGCCTGGCAGGTATATTGCCACCAGCTTTCAGGTTCCTGCTCAGCCCATCCGGGATGTTGCGAAATAATGGTAGCTTCCGTTTCGGGAAACCGGGCTGAAGCGATCAGTTTTGTATCGGCAGCGTTTACTACAGATACCTTTATAGATGAAGTGCCTACGTCAATGCCAAGAAGTAACATACAGTGCGTAATATGGTTTAATTAAAATAATGGGAACAAGATACTAAAAACATCGTTTGCCATGCTGCTGTATTGATAATTGAATTATGTTTGAATAAATGTTTTGTTTCATTTGTCCTGCTGTTGTTAAACAATTGTAATATACGCCGGGCATACGCATACATACTGTGTTTTAACGCAACTTTATCCCGGCCTCTTGTAGTCAAATGCTATATTTGTTATGATCATATTGTGATTGCTACCGGCATGGAGGAGAGAAAATAAAAGATGAATCATATAGGAAAATATTTACTTCAATTTGCATTACTGCCGTTTGTTTTTTGCCTGCCGGCTCAGCAAAGTCCGGGTCAGGTAAAAGTTGCCGCTTCAGCTAATAAAAATATTATGCTGCAGGATGAGCTCATTAAGCTGCAGTTTAGTGTGGAGAATGCGGAGGAAGTACAGCAGTTTATTCCACCTGCTTTTAAAGGATGTAAGGTGGTGGAGGGGCCGCTGCATACAACAGGCACATCTGTTGTTAACGGTGCGGTAAATAACTATGTGACCTTCATGTATGTTATACAGCCCGAAGCACCGGGTAATTATGCACTTTCAGGTGGTTCCGCTAAAATAAACAACCAGCGTTTTGTTTTTAATACCATCCGGTTTAAGGTTAAGGAATCCAAACACAATAACAACCGGTATAATTTTCAAAGCCATTCGTATGATGATGTTTTGGATCAGCAATTATACAGTGATTATATTATCCGAAAAGGCGAAGATATTCAAAACAAGATCAGGCAAAATCTTTTTATTAAAGTAGATGTAAGTAAAGATCATTGTTATGAAGGCGAGCCGGTAATAGCTACCTACAAGTTATATACCCGCCTGCGTTCAGAATCAAAAGTATCTAAAAGGCCATCCTTTAATGGCTTTAGTGTATATGATATCGTAGACCCTTCTTCGGCGCCTTCCACCATTGAAACGCTGAATGGTAAAAATTTCAATGTATACCTTATCCGTAAAGCACAGCTTTTTCCGCTGCAGTCGGGCATTCTTGAACTTGACCCGGCAGAGGTGGAAAATTCCATTTCTTTTTTAAGTGCCGAAACGGCCATGAAAGACAAGGGGGAACATTTGCCCGAGTTGCTGAGATCGTTTGAATCGGATAATGTTACGCACGAAGGAATTATAACCGAAAACGTAAATATTAAAAGCAATCCGTTGCCGGTAACGGTAAAGGCGCTTCCGGCTTTCTCCCGGCCGGAATCTTTTGATGGCGCGGTGGGAAATTTCAGCATTGAGGCTAGCATTGATAAAAATGAAATTGCCCTGAATGACGTGGCGCTGCTAAGGGTTATTATAAAGGGAGAAGGAAATTTTGGTGTTATTAATGCGCCGATGGTACAATGGCCAAAGGATATGGAAGCGTATGAGCCCGACATTAAAGAAAATGTTTTAAAAACCGTGGCGCCAATGCGGGGCTATAAAACTTTTGCATTTACGGTAATGCCTAAACGAACAGGGATCATAGCGATTCCCCCTGTTGAATTCTCCTATTTTGATCCGCAGGCCAATCAGTATAAAACTGCGAAAACGGATGCTGTTGTTATTCATGCTGTTCCTGTAGTGCAAAAAAATGCTCCCGGCGCCGGCACGGCGGTAACCGGATATGAAAGTGCACCAACCGGAACAGGCACGTTATGGATGATAACCGCTGCTGTATTGCTGGGTTTGTTTGGTTTCTTTTTATTCAGGTATATCCGTTTACCGGGCAGCGCACCTGTTTTGAGAAGCGTTAAAAATGGCGGACAGGAAACGGTTACCAGTCACCAGAAGGAACCGCAGGCGGGTTTTTTGTCTAACCCTTTATTCCGGGCAAGGCTCATGCTTGTACAGCAAAACGGGCAGGGGTTCTATTCTGAGCTGGGTAAGGCTTTGCGGAATTATATGAATGAAAAATTACAGCTTACCGGCACTTACACGGATCAGAAAGACATAGCGCAGCGAATGAAGGTAAAAGGGTTTGACGATATCATTATTACACAATTCCAGTTGCTTATCCAGCAGTGTGAAGTGGCTTTGTATACGCCCGTTATTAATGAAGCGGAGATGCAGTCTGTATACGATCTTGCAGAGGATCTGCTGGATAATATTTCAAAAGCGTAATCCATCTTTAATTATAGCGGTTCGCTATACGGTTTCAGCAGGCAATAGCAGGTTGCGGTTCAATAAATGCATAGGGGTCTTTAAAAAAATAAGGCCAGCCCTAGAAAGAGCCAGCCGTTGCTAACCTATGAAAAACACCAAGTTAAAATTAGGTAATTATT
>NZ_DAOMQT010000054.1:0-27547 GCF_035445465.1 Agriterribacter sp. | reverse complement strand
ACTAAAAGCTATTTGAGAATAAAATACCTAATCCTATTTGAAAATTTGAAAATGAAGCGGTCGGTACGCGACGAAAGAAGCGTCAGACCGCGGGCTAACGTGAAAATATGGAAATGTGGAAGCAACAACTGTTTTGCGTTGCGTCTTTGCTCCGCTGCGGGCCTGGCGTGAAACAGTGGGAATGTGAGCGTTTGAAAATGGAAGAGCTTAACAGGATAAAAACAGGGATGGCATGAAGGGATTATAAAATATACACAGATCGGTTTCAAATTCAAATTGCATTCGACACCCGGTCCCGGCCACCAGCCCCCATATAGAAAAGAAGATTGCGCTGTTGAAAAGCAAAATTCATGCATACGATTGCGCAGTTTTTAGTAGGAACCACCGTTATTTTTCCGTAGTTTAGATGAATTAATTGTCATTTTAGTATTACCCAAAACGAACGGTGTGAGCGGCAGCATTTCAATAAATGAAACATATTTGTTACACCAGTTAGCCGATGGTGATGAAAACGCTTTTCGTGTATTATATGACCGCTACCGGGATAAGCTTTTCTTTTATGTGCTGCGTATAACCGGATCGAGGCAAATAGCTGAAGATGTATTACAGGAAGTATTTGCAAAAATATGGGTTAGCAGAGAAGAAATGAAGGATGTTCAGTGTTTCAGCGCATGGCTGTTTAAACTGGCAAAAAACAAAACAATTAACGGATTGCGCAGGTTGTCTCTCGAAACTTCCATCCTTGCCGAAATAGGCTTTACTGCAAACAGGCAGGTAAACAATACGAGTGAAACCCTCGATTTCCTTGACACCCGGAAAGCTTTGCAGGAAGCTATGGAACAATTACCTCCCCGGCAAAAATTAGTATACCGGCTAAGGTGGGAGCAGGGTTTAAAAAGCAGGGAAATAGCCAGGCACCTGAATATTTCTCCATTAACAGTGAAAAAGCATATAGCAGAGGCTTCCCGTTCCATCCGCAGCCTGCTGGAAAAAAAAACCACCATATCCATAACGGTGATTTCTTTGATTTTTAATCTCCCACAATAATTTTTTCCCGGCACTACTCCCTTTTCTTTTGCCAATTGTCTATCAAACATAAGGGGCAGGCAAATTGCTAACGCATTTGCTGCTTTGCGGTAACAGCATTTCTTCCCGGTTGAAAAACGCAGCTTTAAATTGAGCAATATATATGCAAAAAGAAAGGTTTCTCTTTTTATTGAAAAAGCATTTATCGAAAACCTGCTCTCCATCGGAAAAGGAAGCGCTTTTTGCGATGATAGCGGAAATGAATAATAACGAAATGCTTGCTGACTGGCTGGAAGAAGCATGGCATTCGTTTACACCCGGGGAAGCATTAACACAGGAGGAAGCGGATGCATATTTTAATGCTATCGTGGCATCATCTGAAAAAAACAGTGATGCACATATCGCCCCCCGGCGCGGTATACGTACCATAGGTAGCTATTGGCTCCGCATTGCAGCGATATTTCTTGTGGTGCTTACGGGCGCCACTACATGGTTTTTTATCAACCGTAAACATGCAGTGGCTATTGCAGATAATGCGGAGGAGGTATATAAACAGGATGTAACTCCCGGCGGAAATTATGCCATCTTAACCCTTTCAGACGGGAGCAAAATAATCCTGGATAGTGTATCAAACGGCGTGGTGGCAAGCCAGGGTAATGCTAAAATTACAAAGCTCGGTAATGGAAAGCTGGTGTATGAAAATGCTGCTGCACCACGCAAAGTTGTATACAACACCATGAGCACACCAACAGGAGGTCAATACCGGCTCATGTTGCCCGACGGAACAGAAGTATGGTTAAATGCAGCATCGTCTGTTACTTATCCCGTTGCTTTTACCGGAAAGGAAAGGAATGTATCCATTACAGGTGAAGTGTATTTTGAAGTAAAGAAAAATACCGCAATGCCTTTTAAAGTAAAAGTAAAGGAACAGGTGATTGAGGTACTGGGAACGCATTTTAATGTGAATGCATACGATAATGAAGATGCCGTAAAAACAACGCTGGCAGAGGGATCGGTAAAAGTTGCCAGTGGAAATAATATTATGCTGTTACATCCGGGGCAGCAGGCACGGCAGGATAAAAACGATCATTTAACATTAATAAGCAACCCCGATATGGAAGAAACACTTGCCTGGAAAGATGGTTTATTCCGCTATAACGGAGCAGACATAATAACGATAATGAAACAGGCAGCACGCTGGTACGGCGTAGAAGTAGTGTACAAAGACAAAATTGATGAAACCTTTGTTGCAGAAATACCCAGGAACGTTAACCTCTCCAAGCTGCTTGAATTACTGGAATTAACCAAACAGGTACATTTTACTATTGAAGGAAAAACGGTAACTGTAACACGCTAATTCGTTTCAGCCTAACCGGCATGAGTAACCTGCAAAGTTTAAACAATAGAAATGAAATAAATATTAAAAACAACATAGCCTAAAAAAACCGGAAGCGTTGGAAGCACTTCCGGCAACATGTTAAGGCTGATGTTAAACAGTCAAAATCAGGAGACAGACCATTTTTTAATAACCTAAACAAAACAAAGCTATGCGATTAACTGCTTATCGCCAAGCACTGAGGTGCAGGTTCTTTAACTATAACCCGGCAATACTAAAACTCTGCTTAGTTATGAAACTGACTATTATTTTGTTATTGACCTGTTTCCTGCAGGTAAATGCAAAAGGATATTCCCAGGGTGTAACGCTCAAAATGAAGCATGTTACCCTTGAAAGGGTGCTGAAGGAAATTACAAAGCAAACAGATTATCATGTTATTTATGGCAAATCGGAAATAGCAAAGGCTGCCCGGATAGACGTAGACGTTACCAACTCCAGCCTGGAAGAAGTACTGTCACTGGTCTTCAAAAACCAGCTCCTTTCTTACACCATCAGGGATAAGTTTATTGTTATATCCCCCGCGCCTGCTCCTGAACAACCTGCATCTCTGCCGGCGCCTCCGCCTGTAGACATTAAAGGAACCGTGTTATCGGGAGATGACCCCGCTTTGCCATTAGAAGGCGCTTCCGTAAAATTAAAGGGTAGCTACAGGGGAACTACCACCAATGCGAAGGGTGAATTTTTACTCCAGATCCCCGATGAATCGGGCACCCTTGTAATTTCGTTTATAGGCTATGAAACGGTTGAGGTGGCGGTTTCAGGAACCCGCTCCACCGTAAATGTTACCTTAAAAGCTGTCGACAAACAAACAGAAGAAGTTGTAGTGATCGGTTACGGCACACAGCGGAAAAGAGATGTTACCGGCGCTGTTTCATCCGTAAAAACAAAAGACCTGGTGCTTTCTTCCGGGCCTGAAATCGGCAACATGCTGAAAGGGAAAGTGGCGGGACTTACTATCCGCCAGAACAGCGCCCAGCCAGGCGGCGGCATTGATATATTAGTGCGGGGCGCCGGTTCGGTAAACGCGAGCAATGCCCCGTTGTTTGTGGTGGATGGATTTCCTATCACCGACCTGGAGCAACCCGAAAGTGGTGGCAGGTACCAGGCCGGAACACAAAGCATACTCAATTCATTTAATCCCAATGATATTGAATCCATAGAAGTATTGAAAGACGCAAGCGCCACTTCCATTTATGGTTCACGGGCGGCAAACGGCGTAATTCTTATTACCACAAAAAGAGGCAATGAAGGCGCGTTGAGGGTGCAGTACTCCGGCAACTACTCCGTTCAGAAATACAATAATCCTTTTGACGTGCTTCCCTTAAATGAATGGATGCAGGTACGCAATGAAGCCGCCTGGGAACAGTGGCAGTTTGATAATAATGTATACCCTTATGGTACCAAAACGCAGGAAGAAGCTGAAGCTAACCCGGTAAACGGGCCCTTTAGAAAATTATATACCCAAAACGCTATTAATAATGTAGGACGTGGTACGGACTGGTTTGACCTGGTAACAAGAGACGGCGCCACTATGCAGCACAATATTTCACTCTCCGGCGGCACCCGGTACACCAAATACCTCATATCAGGTAATTACTATGATCAGAAAGGGATTATAAAAAATTCGTCCTTCAAAAGATATTCGGTAAGAGCAAATATTGACCAGGAAATAAATAAATACGTAAAAACAGGCATTAATTTAACCGCCAGCAGAATTGATAACCAGAACACACAACTGGGCAGCGACCAGTACGAAAATTCGGGGATCATACGGGCTGCCATACAGCAGGGGCCGCATATTCCCGCTATAGATGAAGACGGGAATTACCCCCTGAACCCGCAATTGGCTTTGCAACCCAACCCCTACTCGCTATTGACCATAAGCGACCAGGGAAGGATTGAAAGGCTGCTGGGAAACTTCTTTATTGATATTATGCCGGTTCAGGATTTAACCGTTAAGCTGAAAGCGGGTATAGACAGGGGCATTACCAAAAGACAAAACTATTTACCCACTACTACCCTTCACGGACAACTGGAACATGGCAGGGCTTTTATATCCAATTCGGATAATAATTCTTATTTGCTGGAAGCTACCGCCAACTATACAAAACAAATTAACGAAGCTCACCGGTTTGATCTGCTTGCCGGCGTTTCCCAGCAAAGGTTCGTTACTAATTTTAGCAGTGAAGGCGCCACAGGCTTTATTACAGATGCGTTTTTATGGAATAACCTCGGCGCGGGAAGCATTCAGTTGCCCACCAGTTCATCGGGTTCTAAAAATATGATCGCCTCTTATTTCGGCAGGTTAAATTATAATTATAAGAGCCGCTATTATGCTACGGTTACTGTACGTACAGATGGCGCCAGTGTTTTTGCAGCGAATAATAAATGGGGTACTTTCCCATCCGCCGCACTGGCATGGAATGTAGCAGAAGAACCTTTTTTTGCCGCGTTAAAAAACACGGTTTCCCAGCTTAAGATCAGGCTAAGCTACGGACAAACCGGTAACGCCACCATTAACAGTAATGCTTTTGCAGCCTACTCCGCTTACCCGGCATGGCTATCAGGCAATGATGTAAGGCTTATTGGTGTTTCCTTATCCCGGCTGGAAAACCCTGATCTTAAATGGGAAACTACCACCGGCGCTAACCTGGGTGTAGACTTCGCTTTGTTTGGCGGCAAAGTAGATGGCTCTATTGAAATATATAACAATGTGATATCTGATTTGTTAGATACCAAATCATTGAACTCTTACCAGGAAGTAAATACCATTATTGCCAATATAGGCAAAACACGAAGCAGGGGTTTTGAAATAACCGTTAATACACGCAATATACAATCCGCAAATTTCCAGTGGAGAACGATGTTTGCGCTTGCCCGTTATAAAGATACCTGGTTAGAAAGAGCGCCGGACTGGAAACCTACGGTGTATGAAAGCGCCAACGACCCTATAAGAGCGGTATACAGCCGGGTAGCAGATGGCATCATGCAGGTAGGTGAACAAGCTCCTGAATCACAGCCGGAGCTAAAACCCGGCATGATAAAGATGATGGATATTAATGGATTTGACAGGGATGCCAACGGCAACCCGGTTGTAGATGCCAATGGAAGATTTGTGCGCACGGGTAAGCCCGATGGAATAATTGATGATGCAGATACAAGGCTTATGGGCACTTCCGATCCAAGCTTAATGGCAGGCATTACCAATATTTTTATTTATAAAAATTTCAGCCTCAATTTTGATTTCAATGCATTATTCGGCCGTCGTTTTGCCGATCCCAATTATACTACCTATGGCGTAAGCGCCGCAGGGGTTTATTCTAACGGTTACAATGCTTTGCGGATAGTAAAGGAAAGATGGACACCTGAAAATCCATCTGCCACACATCCCAGCTCTTTTTACGGATGGTCTCCTTATGGCATCGGTGATTTTTTTGTTCAGGACGCCTGGTTTATACGGCTTCAGAACATTTCGCTGGGCTATAACCTGCCGCAAAAAATTTTCAGCAAGGTATTCAGTTCGGCACGTATTCATGCAGATGTACAGAACCTTTTTGTGATTAGTCCCTATACAGGGGTGGATCCGGAAACCGATTCCTATACTGCCGCCTATCCGTATATCAGGACCTACACCATAGGACTTAACCTCAATTTTTAAATTTTACTTTAATCCATAAGGTATGAAAAAATATATTATTATCATCCTGCTGCCGTTTGCATTCCTGGCAAACAGTTGTACAAAGGATCTGGTGCCTATTGATTATTCCGAGATCAATCCCAATATCTTTCCCAAATCGGCTTCCGACCTGGAAGCCATGGTGAATGCCTGTTACTACCCGTTGCGCGGCTCCTGGGGTGATGGCATCTTTTCTACATCGGAACGGGGCGTGATGTTCCTCAGCGATGCCACAACTGAAATTTTATTTGGCAAATACGGCGACCAGAACTTAGCCTCCCTGCATAATTTTATACCGGCCAGCACGGGCTTCACCCGCTATTATGATGACTTTTACAATAAGATCAGCCGGATGACCATCACCATTGACCTCATCTCACGGTCAACTGTAAGCGATGATTTGAAAAGAAAGGCCATAGCGGAAGTGCGCTGCGCCAGGGGATTACTAGCCTATACGTTGTTTGACCTGTACGGCCCACTGGTAATTGCACCGTTAGAAGCCTTACAGAATCCATTGAAGGAAGAACCCCTGGCAAGGCTGAGCAATGATGAAATGGTGGCTTTTATTGAAGACGATCTTGTGGCCGCGGCCGCTGATCTGCCGCTGCCTAAGGATGCCGATTATGGGAGGTTCAATAAAGCATTGGCCAAAATGATTAATATCAGGCTGAACCTCCACGAAAAAAAATGGGACAAGGTAAAAACATTATGCGATGACATTATCGCTTATAACGCTTATACACTTGACGACAATTATGCCGGAATATGGGACCTGGAAGGCGCCAAGAACAGCAAAGAAGTTATATGGGCTATTCCCTGCGACTACATCGGCACCAGTGAAAACCAATGGCAACTGATGGTGCTGCCCTCTAATTATCTTCCCCAGGGCGGCTGGGGCACCATATCAAGTACCTGGTGGTTTTACGACAGGTTTGAGGTGAATGACAAAAGAAAACAAATGCTGATTGCAGAGTATACCGGCAGCAATGGCATTACGTACAACCGCAGTAACCCGGGAGACATATTAGACAGAGGGCCCATACCCTTAAAAATAAATGAAGATGCGGCAAGAACTACCAGCCTCACCACGGTAGATATTGTGATGTACCGCTATCCCGATGTGCTTTTATCAAAAGCAGAAGCTATCGCCAATGCGGGCACGCCGGATGCGGAAGCTATGGAACTGGTAAACGTAGTAAGAAGAAGAGCAGGCCTCGGAGACAAGAACCTTGCAGACTACAGTTCTACAGAAGCCTTTAATGACCTGATTTTGCTGGAAAGAAGCCATGAGTTCTGGTGCGAGAACGGGCAATACAGGGCGGATCTTATCCGGCATGGAAAATTTGTAAGTCGTTGCCAGGAAGTAACACAATCAACTTACACCAATCCCAATAAGGTAGTATTCCCTTTCTCACTGCAAACAGTAAGCGAAGGTAAAGGCATGTTTCTCCAGAACCCGGGATACCAGTAAACAAAAATCCTCCCTGTTCAAACAAAAAAATAATTATGCGTACAAACGAATTATATAAAATAATTTCCGGCATGCTGCTGTTGTGCTGCTTCCTGGGCTGCAAAAGAACAGAAGCGGGTGATGACCCTGTTGACGATAGTGTAAAGTATGAAATATCGAACGCCATTTTTCCTAACCCGGAAAGAGGCTTTATTAAAACGATGAGCGTTTATGCAGAAGGAGCGTCATTAAATATTACCCAGCTTGGCATCTTAAGGAACCAGAACGTTTCGATGATTTTACGGGTATATTATCTCGATGCGTTTAAAGAGCAGGCGATCAGCAATGCCCAACTTTCTTTGATACAGGAAGATATGAATAAAATAAGAGATGCGGGCTTGAAAATCATACTGCGTTTTGCCTATACAGATGACATGGAAGGAACCGATGCCCCTTATGCCGTTATTGAGCAGCACCTCGATCAGTTGAAACCCGTTTTTGAAAACAATAAAGATGTGATCGCTTTTATGCAGGCGGGCTTTATTGGCGCCTGGGGCGAATGGCATAGTTCCAGCAATGGTCTTGCAACAATAGAGAACGAGAGAAAAGTATTGAACAAAATACTGAGCGTTTTGCCGCCGGAAATTATGGTGCAGGTAAGAACACCATCGGTTAAACAGCAGATATTTGACAATACGGCGCCGGTAACTGCCGCCATTGCATACACCAGCGACAGCCGCGCAAGAGTAGGACACCATAATGATTGCTTTTTATCGGGCGGTACAGACTACGGCACTTATAATAATATTGATGCGGAAAAAAAATATATAAGTGATGAAGCATTGTTTGTTCCTACAGGCGGAGAAACCTGCCCCCCTACCGGCGGATATGATCCTACCTGCGCGGAGGGAAGAAAGGAAATGAAATTATTAAAATGGACTTACCTGAATTTAGACTGGTATCCTGCCACCATTAATGCATGGAAAGCCTCCGGTTGCTTTGATGAATTTCAGACGTATTTAGGATACAGGCTGGCGTTAACAGATGCAAAATTTCCACAACAGGCAACAGCCAACAGCAGTATATCCATTAGCATCAATATCACCAACAAAGGATATGCACCTTTATACAATAAAAAAAATGCCTCTCTTATTCTAAAGAACAAAGCTACCGGTGACTATTATGAAAAACCACTGGCTGCAGATATCCGCGCCTGCAAACCTGCCGGCACACTGGCTATCAGCGAAACCATCAGCCTGGCAGGATTACCCGAAGGAAATTATGACCTCTGTTTACGGATAGCAGACCAGGCGGATAACCTGAGAATAAGAAAGGAATATTCGGTAAGATTAGCCAATACCAATGTATGGACTGAAGATAATAATGGTATGAATAATTTGAACCTGCAATTAAACATAAAAAATGGATGAGCAGCGTAAGTTCCGATTAACCTGTTCCAAAACTTAATAATTATGAAAAAAAATATCGTGTATTTATCAGGCGTATTGTTCCTGTTCATTACCGTTTCCGCCTGCAAAAAAGATAAGACTGACAGTAACCTTAAATCGGTATTCAGCTATGTAGCCGATGGCTTCAGGGTAACCTTCACTAATTTTTCCTCGGGCGCCAAAACATATCACTGGGATTTTGGCGATAAGACGGGAGACAGCTCAACCCTGAAATCGCCCCAGCATATTTTTTCACAAAAAGGTGATTTCCTTGTTTCCTTAACCGCTACCAATGGAGATCAAACCAGCGTTTTTACGGATACCGTAACGATAATCGGGCCCAATATCAGAATTGACGGAGATTTTTCTGACTGGGAATACGTGGATTATGTTCACGTAAACGATGAAAATTTCGGAGGTACCATACGAGCCATAAAAGCATTTACCACCGCGCAGGATATTAATTTTTATGTAGAAGGCACCCCGGATATGAAACTGGAGCTGATTGATATGTTCATTGATACAGACAACAATCCTGCTACAGGCTATAGCGTTGGAGATTATCCGGCGGGTTCAGGTATGGATTATTTATTAGAAGGTCCGGCAGCTTCACCCGGATGGGGTAGCGTATATGTACATTCAGGCGCACCTGCCGACTGGGTTTTCAACACTGTTTCTTCATTTGACGCTGAAATGATTTTTTCAGCCATCAAGCCTGTCAGCGGTAAAAATATCATTGAATTTTCAATAAAGAAAAGCACTTTAGGCAGCCTTAAAGGTTTTATTAATTTTGCTCTGGTTGAGCTTAATTCAGGCTGGTCGGCTATTGGAAGGATCCCGCAAAGTGGAACTCCGGAATCAAAATTCATTGCCGTACAGTTGTAAACGCACATAATTGACGCTAAAGACCGGGTGAATTGTAATGCACCTGGTCTTTACCCCTGAATAAATCATATCATTCCAAACAATAAAATTTCCATTCCCCCTACCCTTCTTTCTTTACCAGCACTACCCTGCTTCTGTCGGCCTTATACAACTGGTCATAAAACTTCACCAATTCATTATAATCAGAAGGGGGAAACCGGCCGCTGAACTTTTCAATACTCCGGTAATATATCATCTTATCTGCCTGAACATCTACAGAAGCAATGTACGTACCAAATTTGCTTTCTATTTTTACAGGGGCAGGCATGTTTTCTACCTGATAACCGGCTGGAATTTCGATAACAGTAGTATCAATATCCCGGTATTCAAAATTCAGCGAAACAGGATATTTCCTTTTATCATCTGATTTGAGCTTCACAGATGACCGGGTTATGATATTAGGATTAATGAATAACCGCTTTCCAGTAACAGAAGCATAGTTTAAAGCATTTAATTCGAGATGTTCATCTATTGCCGGGATTGCCGTCTTACTTTCTTTGTATTCAAATTTTGCAACATCATAATGTGGCAGGTCTATATTTTTTTTCAAGTATTCCAGTTGCTTGTCTTTCGATAACTGGTGGATCATACCATGCAGGTAATCCTGCTGTACTGCTGTATAATGTGTATTGATCTCTACATTTAATTCACCATTTTCAGAAAGCTTACCGGATGCTTTTCTGATCTGAAGGTTTTGATCAATCCCATACCGGGGTGTTTTTACCAGTTTGCCTCCATCTTCATCTATCAGCAGCACTGGCCGGTTGGCATTGCTTCCGCCTAAATAGCCGGGCGCCACTGTTTGGCTCGTACATTCCAGCCACATGGTATCTGCTTTTAAGGGTACACATAAGATAATGTGATTAAACTGGCTGCTCGGAAAATCTTCGAGAAAATGTGGTTGCCCGTTACCATTCTTAATAAGTGTGTAATGCGATTTTATACCCGCTTCTTTGAGCAACGAAAACATGTAATTGGACAGTGCCTTACAGTCGCCGTATTTTCTTTGTGCTACATACGTGGCATCGAACGTTTGCCAGCCTCCAATGCCCAGTTGCACGCTGATATAGCGGGTATTCTGTTGCAGGTAATCGTACAGCTTCAGCACTTTTTCTTTATCATTGTTCATACCATCGGTAAGCTGGTGAACGGTTTGCTTTACATTATCGGGGAGTTTATCCCGACCCTGGTTTAAAGTAAAAATAAATTTTCCCAGGCCTTCCCAGGATGACATATCTCCTGTGTATTTTTCGAACTCAAACTGAACAGGACCTAAATACACTACAGGCATAATATCGCTCCAGTTTGGCGAAGCGTACTCTAACTGGATAGCTTCCAGGTTATTCAATTCCCAGCGGTAGGTGTCCCGTCCTTTTTCCGTTTTTTTATCAGGCACAGTCTTGTAATTAAACGCTTTGTACCGGATGGCAAAATCTGAGGGAACAACCAGTGTCATAGCGCTTTGCATTACCGACATATTTTCGCCGCCCAAAGGAGACCATGCGGGAAAAAACATATTATAATTGTACTGTACTACAATTTCATATTCGATGGTATAAGGATAAAGCCGGTGAAAAAAACCATGTACTTTAATGCGATTATCATCCATAAGGCTAATATCATCCGTAGCGCTTAAATCCTTGATCTCGCTTTTTTTAAGACTCCTGATTTTCTTTCCGTTGGCGTCATATAAATTACCTTCCATGCTTTTAAACTCCCGCAGCTTATCATAGCCCACAACTTCTACAGCGTATTTATCACCGTTTTCATTAAGAACGGTTAACGCATATTTATGATATAAACGTGATCTTCCAAGGTCCAGCACCTCAAACCGGATATCTTCCATCCGTTTTACCACATGCGCGTCTTTCAATAATGCTTCAGGTATATTACTTACCGCATAATCGCCATCGGCACCAAACACATAGCAAATGCTCAACAACATGGTGATGGTTACCAGTATTTTTCGGGTCATGGCTTAGTTTTTCTTTTTCAATACTATAGGTTCTGCATGTTTTTTTACTACATAACTAAAAAATTCCCTCAGGTCATTATACTCTTCGGGCGCATAAGCGGCCCGGTTCAGCTTAAGCCGCGAGCGGAGCCTGATGGTTTCGCCCGATTTATCAATCATGTATTCAAAAAAGCCATCGGCTTCCCCAAATTGCACTTTGGCCGATTTTGGAAGTTCTTCAACGGCATAACCGGCCGGTACATCCATATTCAGAATATAGGTTTCATCAAACAGGCAAGGCATTTCTACAGGATATGATCTTTCGGCAGCCTTAAAATAATTGTCTTTGTACCCTTCCAGCATCATCGGGTTAAAATAGATCATATCGCCTTCCTGGTTCATCACAAAATCATACTCTACTTTAACCGGCCCATCTAAGTCCTTCAGTTGTTCTATTTTTTGTCCGCTCAGTGTCATATCGCCCGTATAGGCAGTTTGTATGCTTTTAAAAAAGGGTTCTTCTCCTTTCTCTTTTATCTTTTCCCGCACATTGATGGATTCGTAATAACCGGCATTGGTGCTGCTATGACCCGTCCATTCACCCGGCTTTTCGCTGCGGATAAAAACAGAAGTAAGTTTTTTCTCTACTACGGAATCCGCACTCAGGTAAACTGCTTTGGCTATATTTTCAGTAATCAGCCTTGCATGCCCGTTATAACATTCACTAAGCAAATGGTTGAAGCCTAATGCAGGAGAAGTGCCGTCGAGATAATACAGCTTATCATTAATATTTGCCGCGCAAATCACATAATCAAACCTGTCTAACAGCGGGTAAAACTCGTGGGTATACCCATGACTGCGGGTACTTAATATAACAGGATAGGCTTCAATGCCCTGCTGCTTCATCATAGCTGTAAGCAGCAAATTGATATCGGCAACATAGCCATTCTTATTTTTACTGATGGTTCTGAGCGGCGTAGAAAGCCCGATACCTCTTTTACCGGTAGAGGTATACCTGTCGCGCACATAGGCATATATTTTTTTAGCCTTTTCCAATTTATCCGCCGTTCCCTGGGTTACCGGTTTCAGCTCATCATCCAACCAGTTGTTGTTCTTTAGAAGCCCGGCGCCAAAATCATCGTCTTTCATTAGCTCTACCGCCAAACTTGCCCAGCTACCCATAATATCTTTTACCGGGGTATTGGGAAACCGGTATTGTGATAATTGAAATTCTATTTTGGCTATGTGATTGCGGATAGTGGATGTAAAGCTTTCTGTTTTTAATGCGGGCACATTTCTGGCTATCCATTTATGCTCAACGGCATTGGCGGTAAAACTGTAGTAAGACGAACTTGAAGCCCCGCCGGGCTCCACCATGCTAAAATTATCGCGGGTTGTTTTGGAACTGTGCTCCAATGGAAAACTGCCCTGCGACAAGAACACATAATTAAAAAAGTCGGGTATTTTTACTTCGTACTCGCTCCATAAAACGGGGTAATCGCCCTGGAATTCCCATGGTTGCAGATTACGTAAAAAATCTGATTGAACAGTGTATACATATTCAATCAGCGATCCTTCTTTTACAGCAGGGAGGGTAAACTTAACCGTTATATGGTTCTTATCATATTTATCTTTAAATATGGATTTCTTATCTAATTCTGTTTCCACCACCTTCCCGTTCTCCAGGTTATAGGTAGATGCCTTGAGATTAATTACTTTTTCTTCCCCGCTGCCGCTTATATAGAGCGGTATTTCGACATTAGCGGCATCCATGCCGTTTTTGTTCAGGATCTTAATGCGGGTGTGCTTTTTAAATGATAATGAAAACCAGCCTTTGTTGTTTCCCTCAAAGTCGGATCTGCCCATATCGGCAATAACAACCGCGCTAACGCTGGTATCAAATTTATTTTTGGAGAGATCAAAATCGGCAGCCGCTATCTTTCCGAATTTAATATTGAGTTTATCCTGTGCAAAGAGATAATTTTGCGAAAGGCTGAACACAGCTATCGCGAGGAGAAGGGTTTTGTTTTTCATGATTTATTAACCGGGTTTTAAGAAGGTTGTAATACGAATGTAAGTTTTTTCCATATTAAACCGCCATCCGCACCTTTATAATTTTTGAGCTTGAATACAAACAACTATACCACCATTGTTAAAGATATAGCAACGCAATGCGGATTTGATTATTGTGGGATTGCCAAAGCCGTACCGCTTGATGATGATGCCCGCAGGCTCGAAACCTGGCTCAACCAGGGCATGAACGGCGCTATGCACTATATGGAAAACCATTTCGACCTGAGGGTGAACCCGCTTAAGTTAGTGCCGGGTGCTCAATCGGTTATTACCCTTTTGTTAAATTATTTTCCTGCACTATCACCCCGTCCGGATACGCCAAAGATATCCCGTTATGCCTGGGGAAACGATTATCATGAAGTAATAAGGGCCAAGCTTAAATATTTTTTACAGGAAATGAAGCAACGCATAGGTGAAGTAAATGGAAGAGGCTTCGTGGATTCGGCGCCGGTGCTGGAACGTACATGGGCACAGCGCAGCGGGCTGGGGTGGGTAGGAAAAAACGGGAACCTTATCAATAAAAGATCGGGATCCTTCTTTTTTATCGCTACGCTTATTGTTGATATTAAATTAGACTATGACGATCCTGTTGCTAAAGATTATTGCGGCTCCTGCAGGAAATGCATTGACGCCTGCCCTACGGATGCGATACAGGAAAACCGGGTGGTAGATGGCAGCAAATGTATTTCGTATTTTACCATTGAGCTGAAAGACATGCTGATACCGGGTGAAATGAAAGACAAATTTAATAACTGGATGTTTGGCTGCGATATATGCCAGGAGGTGTGCCCCTGGAACCGTTTCAGCACCACAACGCATGAAACGGCTTTTGAGCCCATTCCGGAAATACTCAACTTTGATACGCAGGACTGGGAAGCTTTAACGGAAGAAAGCTTCAAAAAAATATTCAAAAACTCTCCGTTGAAAAGAGCCAAGTTTAATGGCATTAAAAGAAACCTGAAATTCATTAGCTCATAACCTGCATATAAAAATAAAAAAGGAGCAACGCAAAATGCATTACCCCTAACCGTCCCGGATATTTGAAATTTGAAATTTAAGATTGCATCCGTTTCCAGATTTCAGGATTCAAATTTGAAATTTATTTGGATCTTGTCATTTGGTTCTTGGTATTTTGCGGCTATAGCATCAGATCAGATGAATGGCTAACAACGATGAACGGATACCCCTTTTACTTCTCACCTCTCACTATTCATCCCTAAAACTGCCAGCCCAGCTTAATCATTAACCGGTTCATGCTGTAAGTGAATTTTTGTATATCCACCGTTTCCATATTTTCCCCTGTAACGGTAGTAGTGGTTCTTTTCTCACTAAAATATTTATGTGAATAACCGGCACTCAGCAAAAAAGCATTGCCCCCTTTTAAATAAACAGCGTACCCAAAGCCGGCATCCATATAAGCGCCTCCTTTATATTTATAGTCTGTATTCCTTGGCCAGCCCCATATAGTAAACTCCGGCTCTTTTCTTTTAACCCAGGGCAAATTATAACCGCCATCTGCATATACAAACAGCTTATTCCCTTTCTTTACATCAAACGACCTTCTCAGGTCAAGGAATAAAGGCACAGAACGATAGCGGTAAAAATCAATTCCTGCTCCCACACCGGCAAACCAGTTGCCATAACCTGCGCCGTTAACCGTTTGCAGTGCGCCCGACACGGCATTGTTACCGTTAACCAGTGCAACCTGCTCAACAGAATGAAAAACAAATTTGGGCAATGTTTTTTGCTGTGCCTGCAAGTGCACACCCAAAGCAAAAAGGAGTATGGCCACTAAAATGATCTGCTTTCTCATTTCTTCACTTTAATTTTACTGAGCAATTGTATATTACTGGGATCAGCATACAGGTACTGGTACAAGCCATCGCTGGTTACTACCAATGCAATATTGTTCATGGCAATTACATCATAGGTTTCAATTCCTTCAATGGTTGTTATCAGTTTCAGATCATTTACATCCGTGGCATTATATACTTTTAATCCATTGGCTCCGTCGCAGATAAACAACATATCCCTATCCTTAGACAATCCGTGCGGGTTAGTCATTTCATAGGTTTTAACCAAAGAAGGACTGTTGATATCGGCAATATCTAATATTTCGAGGCGGTTGCTAACGCTATTGCATGTAGTGCCGGTACGCAGGGTTACGTATGCGTACTTTTCATCGGCAATTACAGGGTCGCAACTTTGCACATGTAAAAATTGCCCCTCTTTTACGGGATTATTGCCATTTGAAATACTATAGATATACATACCTGTTGTAGAACCTATGAACAGCTTTTGCTGAAAAGGAAAAATGGTTTCAATATTCCAGCCTATATTTACTTTATTGGTAAACGAAGGCTGCTCAGGCCTGCTGATCTCAAAAACATTCAGATCATTTAAGGTAACGCTGTATAAATGATACCCTGCAATGGCAAATCGTGCCATAGAGCCGCCCGCACCAAAGGGAGACACGCTTTTGGAAGAAGAACTAAAATTTCCCTGGCCTGAATAGCTGGCAAGGCTAAGCACATCATTATACATAAACGCTTCGCTTTTATTAAGATCAATGCCAAAAAAGCCGCCGTTGCCACAATCCATATTTACTGTTGTATCTCTTTTCAGCCAGTCTACAATTACTTTACTGTTATCGGCATAAAACGTACCGTAATATTGCCGGAACGGAAAAGTGTTTTCTATAATTTTTGTGGTTTTAGCATTGAGCGGATCGGTAATATCAAGGGTGATCAGATCGGTATACGCATCGGCATACAATGTATTGCCTTTCACCGCCATATCCATATTACCGGGGATATCAATAAAAGCTACGTTTTTAGGTGCGGTGGGGATGGCGTTATCAATAATATGAATGCCTTTGTCTACTTCATTTAAAAAAATATAGTTGCCACGGATATATATTTTTCCTGTTCTTTCCATTTCCCGGGGCGCATTACTTTTAATGTTGGACCTTACTTCCTCAGTAGTTTTGTATACCGGAACGAAGTAGCTGTAGGTTTGTGTGCAATGATCCTTAATGCATCCCTGCATGAATAATGCTGCAGCAATAAAAATAAAAAAAGGGTTGAATATTTTTTTCAGCATGGCAATTGGTTTAATAGCCTGACAAACGGTTCAGCACAAGCGTTGCACCAATAATAATTATTTTAACGGTGTACCCATGCCGGGCATAGGGGGCCGATGGAAACCGGTTGTACTATTTTCTACCCAGTACCCATTCCGCTTTTAACCCGCCATATATAAAATGTTGGTTCAGGTTTGCAGAAGGTTTAAGCAAGTTGGTGAGATTATACTGAACAACAGGTCCTATATAGAGTGGCCTGCGGCTATTGGCAAAAAATTTAGCCGAGGCTCCCGCATATACGCCTGCCTGCATTTTATTAAATAAAGTTCTGTCTTTATAATACGATCCCGTTTGTGTGTGATAATGCACTGCAGTTGTATTTGCCAGCCAGGAAAAGGATAATCCCCCGTTTAACTGCAAAGGAAGTTTGGCTGCTTTATTTAACTGCCACTGTACACCCGCAGGTATTTCAATAAAATGATAGCGGTTGGCATAGTTTATATTTTGCCCGCCAACGTAATATCCTGCATAACTGGCATTTGCATCATTCTGGGTATTACCCAGTGCAAACCTGTAGTTGTTGATATCATTCCCCACTACCCTGTTGGTTGAATAGTAATTGTATTGTAATCCGCCTGTAATAGCCAGCCGTGCATTCATCTTCCATTTTACAAACCCGCCCGCCTGCCAGGCTAACCCGCTTTTTACAGGAGAAGCAGGAGGTGGCAGGGCGGCAACCATACTGTTTTGACCGGTAAGAAACCCTATATTATTTGACATATTGGGGGAATTAAGCATAGCATTAGGGGACGATTTTTCAGCCCTGCCATTACCAAAAAGGTCAGATAAGCCATCGCTAACCGACGACACCCCGGCTCCGCCCGAAATGCCCCATTCCCACGCTCCCTTCTTTGTTAACTTAACCGGGGTATTCGTATTTTCAGAAATACCTCCTTTTGAAATACCATTCAGCACCTTCTCTGTTTCAATGCCGGGAAGGGACAAAAATTTTTCATCCACAGATTTCTGTACCGCTAATGGTGTTGTTGCTACCGAATTTTTGTTGCCTGGATTCAACGCTTCTTTATTACCACTAAAAACCGTTTCCTTTTTATTATTTCCCAACGCTGGATAAGTGGACGCATTATTTTCTCCCGCAGCAGCAGTGAGCTTACCGGCATGATCAGGCACCGGTAATTGAACAGCAGGCGGGGCCTGTTGTTGGATATTACCTAATGCCTGAATGTTTACCGGTGGCTTCACGGAATGTTGTGGTCCGTTTGAAGCATGAGAATCAGAACCTGAACCGTGTGTATTTGAGCCGGCATTTAATACTTTCCTGCCGGCAGCAGAAGATGCTGTTATATCTGTATTTTGTGTATTTTGTTTACTGTTGGGTGAAGCTATAGTACTGTTCTCCTGAAGCGGCCGTCCATCTATCGTATTTTCTTTGCTGTTTGGGGGAGTTGATTTTGTAAAACCATCCTGCGCAGAATGATTGCTATTATGCTGCAGCAGCCAGTAACCGCCCGTACCTAGCAGCAATAGCATCAGAGGAACCCAAATAAATGCTCTTTTACGACCCTTTTCTTTCCGGATCCTACTGCTCACTTGGGGCCAAACTTCTGCAGATGGCTTTAGCCGCAGCTCATCAAAAAGCTGCTGCACCTGCTTTTCAAAATCATTTTCCGGCATATTGTCCCAGTTTAGATTCAACAGAATGTTTTTCTATCCAATTGATCAGCAAATTTCTCGCTCTCATATATTGCGAACGGGAAGTGCCTTCATTGATCCCCAGGATCTCCCCTATCTCCACATGTGTATATCCTTCAACGGCGTGCATATTAAATACCGTTTGATACCCGGTAGGCAGTTGCCTTACCAGATTGGCCAATTCTTTTGTTTGCATATATACCTGCGGGTTCTCCTCCGAAACAGGGTGCAGCGTAATATCTGTAAATGAAAGGTCGTACTGGTATTTGCTGCTTTGTTTAAGGTAGTTAATAGCTGTGTTTACCATAATGCGTCTTATCCATGCGCCTAATTCGCCATCGGAGCGGTACTGGTGCAGGTATTTAAAAACTTTTACAAAGCCTTCCTGTAGTACATCTTCCGCGTCTGCAAAGGATTTGGTATAGCGATAGCATATACCAAGCATTTGCTCAGCATACAAATCATACAATTGTTGCTGGGCACTGGCTTTCCCCTTCAGGCAGTCTTTTATTAATTGTTGATAGTCAATCATTCCGTTCGAACATTATAGCTGACAATGCTACTATATAAATCGTTGCACTGCATTATATTTTATTTGAACGGAAAAAATAATTACCTGAAAATCCGCTATTTAGCCATCCGTTCTTTCTGCATATCTTCGCAGCAATGGCTTTATTTGCATTACAGCAGGAGCTTATTTTCCCCCCGGTTCACCTGGCAGAGCCCGATGGATTGCTGGCTATGGGGGGAAATTTGTCAACGGAAAGACTGCTTTTAGCTTACAGAAGCGGTATTTTTCCCTGGTATGAAGGAGATGTGCCTTTATGGTGGTGCCCCGATCCGCGCTTTGTGCTTTTTCCGGAAAATTTAAAGATCAGCAGAAGCATGCAGCAACTGATCAAAAAAGAGACCTTTCGCTTTAGCGTTAATACCAGTTTCAGATCAGTGATCCGTGCATGTAAAACCAGCTCCCGGAAAAACCAGCACGGCACCTGGATAACAGATGAAGTGGAAAAAGCTTATTGCGTCCTGCATGAAAAAGGATACGCGCACAGCGCCGAAGCATGGGTGGGTGATGAACTGGCCGGAGGGCTATATGGCATTCGAATGGGCAAAATATTTTTTGGAGAAAGCATGTTCAGCCGTGAAAGCAATGCAAGCAAATTTGCCTTCATCAGGTATGTGCAGCTATTGCAGCAGGAAGGAATTGAGCTAATAGACTGCCAGGTATATACCGCGCATTTAGAAAGCCTGGGAGCGGAAATGGTACCGAGGGAAATTTTTATGAAGAAGCTGAATCAGCTTTTACCCAAAGCATATGAATAGTTTTAATGAAATTCATTCGTGTTGGATCTGAATGGAGCTAAAGCTGCTTTGCTGAACGCAGTTACCGCGTTACATATCTCATTAGAAATGCTTCCGGCGTCAAAACTTCGATCTGTGCAAAATAAAAATCATTCAGATCATTGGTTATTATGTGCTCACACCCGGCATGTAACGCGCAGTAATACTGCAAGGCATCTTCAAAGTCATGTGCCTGTTTATTTTGAATAGCCATCTTCGTTTCTTTTTCTCCGCAATTCGCTATCTTAATATGTTCCAGTAAAAGCGCTATTTTATTACGGGCCATGGTTGTGCCATGCTTTTTTTCGGCAAAATAAAAAGCTATGGCAAGACATACCGGTGAAGTGATTAGCGAAAACTGGCTGTACCTGGTTAAACTTAATAATCTCGCTGTATAAGGAAACAAAGGGTATTCTTTATTTAAAACCGAAATAAGAATATTGGCATCTAAAAAAACACGCATTATTTTTTCTTTCTGCTTTCGAAAAATATTGCTTTCCGCTTTTTATTATTTTTGGGCGTGGTGATATATTCGGCCTCACCTTCAGAAACCATGCTCACCCACTCATCAACAGGGAAATCTTCAATATTGTTATAGCCTCCGCTGGTGAGCTTTCGAAGTAAGATTTCAGTAAGACGGCTAAGGCTAATTCCCTGGCCTTCTGCATATTCCTTTGCCTGCTTAATGATTTTTGCATCAAAACTTAAAGTGACTTTAGCATCCATAAAACATTGTTTATACTACAAAAATAAAAAAACTATACGTATAAAGATACTATTAGTGAAAATTAATGCTTTTTTAAAGTGATATTCCAGTTTGTTCCGCTTCCTATTTTATATTTTTCTGACAAATTTCCCATATTAATTGCCAGGGCAACATTCATCAGGCTGTTTATATAAACCAAAGCGTTTTCTTCTCCGGCTTCCCCAAAAGCCCTTAAATAAGGAAGATTAGCCGCATACACCAATGAATTGTTGTGGGTGATCTTTACTTCCAGCGTATCATTATAATTTACCTGTAATTTTTTGAATACTGAAGTATCTATGTTCGTCCATATATTTCCATACTGCGGATCAAGCACGGGAATATTGCCTGTAATGGTGCCCTTATCATAAACCGGCTGCTGATAAAGCAGCATTATTACACCTCCCGGAAGTTCAGGGCCCACTTCTTCAAAACTTATTTTTCCGGCTGCCAGCTTTGCGGCGGTATATGCAAAAATATCGCGTCCGTGAAAAGTGTAAGAAGCTTCTGAACCCGGCCGCCTGTTTAATGTTTCGTTAATTTGCCGGACTTGTGCGATGCCCATTTTTTGAGCAACCTCTGTTAAAGAGCCATTATCAGGGCTAACAAAATAATGCCCGGTAAGCGTTTTCATTACTACAGGTTTGCGTAACGTACCCACACCCGGATCTACCACAGACACAAAGATGGTTCCCGGGGGCCAGTAAGGCGCAGTTTGCTGAAGGCGGTACGACGCCGCTCTGATATTATATGGAGGAATTTCGTGCGTAAGATCAAACACGCGAACAGCAGGTGAGGTTTCAAAAATAACTCCCTTCATTTCGGCTACGGCGCCGTCTTTTACACCAAAATCGGTTTGCAAAACAATGCCGGGGAGTTGTTTGTGCGTACAGCTTAACAATAACAGAATAACAGCAGGTAATAATAAATATCGCATGGGTTAAGAGATGTCTTCATTCTTATCACGACTTACCAGCAGGCAATAATCGTGTTCAATAGAAAGGTAACCATATTCGTAACAAAAAAAATAAGTTAATCCTTTTTTAGTGGTATAAGTATGAGTAATAAACCGGAAATTAAATCCTTTTTCAGCGAGCTTATGTTTGGGTGCTTTGGCTATTTCCTTTCCGTTGGGGATCAGCGTTGCTAATATCTGCCTGTTCCTTCGTAAAATACTATTAACGTTACGAACAAAATTGGAGGTCTGGCTGTAGCGTTTGTTGTTGTGTGCATTGCGGCACCAGTCGTCGCAGAATTTTTTATCAATCCTGCCTTTAACCGGCTTGCCACAATACAGGCAATAGGCCTGTTGCGGGGTGTCTGCCATAAGTTTCCGTTTTAGAAATGGAGTGTTTTTCATTTCCCGCGTTCCGGGAACCTGATAAAATTAAGTTTTTAGGTGCACATTTTTACAAGAAATCTACACCTGATTATCCGTTTTTAAACGCTTATAAACGACTATAAACGGTTTTAAACGACTATATACCGACTATCACTTTTGACCAGATGCATCTTTGTATAGTTAAACGGAAAGCGCTTTCACCACTAAAACCTTAAGATCCCGGAAAGGGAATACGCATTAAAAACAATTAAAAACTTCGCATTATGAACACTTTACAAAACAAAGTACAGTTGATCGGCAACTTAGGTAATAACCCGGATGTTCGCAATACAGAATCGGGAAAGAAAATGGCACGCGTATCTATTGCTACCAATGAAAATTACCGTAACGCTAAAGGCGAAACCGTAAAAGAAACACAATGGCACAATGCGATAGCATGGGGTAAAAACGCGGAACTCGTGGAAAAATATCTTACCAAAGGCAGCCAGGTGGCCATAGAAGGAAAATTGGTTAACCGCAATTATGTAGACAAGGAGGGAATTAAAAAATATATTACGGAAGTGCAGATAAATGATATATTATTCCTCGGTAGTAAGAACAGCGGGAAATAAACCTGCACACCCCTGAACAGGAAGGCCACTTTTAAGGTGGCCTTTTTGCTATAAAGGCAATCAACGCGCTTTGCTTTTTTGTTTATGCCGGTTGCTTAATTTTGGGTTGTCAATTATTAATGGGCAGGTTCTTTTCAAAATCATATAATGTTACCCGGCGGATATCGTAATAAGACTGCCAGTATTGCTGCAGCATGCGAACATAATCTACCACCGCATTATCTTTTGCTTCCTGCGCCAATCCCAGGTCTGTAATACTGATCTTGCCCAGCATATACCTGTTGCGGGCCACCTCGTATCTTTTCTGGGCTATGGTGTCACTTTTAGCGGATATGACCAATGCGGACTGCAACTGCAGGAACTGATTGACCGTATTTTCAATTTCAAGCTCAAATGACTTTTTCTGGAAAGCGATCTGAGACTGTGTTGATTCTAAATTAGCTTTGCTGGCAGCAATATCATGCCTGTTTTTTCCAAATCCAAATAAAGGCAGGGAATATCCAATATTCACCTGCTGAAAATCCAGTGGGTTCTGATAGGCTCCGGCCAGTGTCATGGCGGTTTGATTTAACCCATAACTGAGCCTTATATTTCCACTGGCAAAAGCATTAGACTGGCTTTGTCTTACCTGCCTCCTGGCATTGTTCTCCTGTAAATCGAAGCCCAGTATATCACTCCGGTTATTTTCAGCTTCTACCACCGCGCGTTTCATATCTACCGGAAATACAGGCGCGTCTGTTACGGGCACAAGCTCAAAATCGGTATTACTGTCTAAATTCAAAAGATTAGCCAGCCGTTTTGCACTTGCTTTCACATTTACTTCCCCCTGGGTTACCGCGTTCCGGGCATTCATCAACTGGAGCTCAACCTGCAGCAATTCATTTTCGGCTATCCGTCCCACGTTAAAACGACCTGTTGATATTTTATAGAGGGTGTCATTTACCTGCACGTTCTGTTGGGCGTTGTTCAATACCATATTAGAAACATACAGATCGAAATAAGCGGCTGTTATTTGTCCGGATAAATTTTCATATAACTCTATCTGCTGCTTGGTAGCCTGCTTCATCCTAAGCTTTTCCTGTTCAAAATTCCACTTAACCGTATTAAATAAGCTTAAAGGCTGAATGATACCCACCTGGAAAGGAGCCGTTTGCCACTGGCGCTGGTCGAGCCCTGTACCTTTATTGGTAAACAGGTTAGCGCCGGATGAAACAAATATGTTACCGCCGGTCCAGAAAATATTCTGGGTTAGTGTAAGATTGCTCCCCAGTATTGAACGCTGCACCGATTGCACCTTATAAGAACCATCCGGTTGAGTAATATTCAGCAGGGAACGGTCATAAGACGGCAATGTGCCATCAAGACTCAACTGTGGCTTAAGCGATGCCTTGAAAGAATTGTAGCGATGCACATAACTGCTGTAGTTAGCTTCAATTTGCTTAGCCAGCAAGCTTTGTCCTCTCGCCACTCCAATAGCTTCCTGCAGGGATAAGGTCATTTTATTTTGCGACAGCACAGGCTGGCAAAAGCACATCACCGCAAGGGTAAGGTATAAAACAGGTTTCAATGATAGCGTATTTTTATGGTTTAGAAATCGTTTCAAAAAAAAGCCATGCGATTTGCTTATTTTAATCAGACCGCAACGATACCACAGGATCGCTTTTGGCTGCACGGCGGGCAGGCAGTATGCCAAATATTAAACCCACGGCTATAGATATAGTAAATGAAATGATGATAGATGCGGGCGAAATAATCGTTTGTATGCCTGTTGCACCCCTGATCAGCAAACTGGTAGTAACGCCCAGTATAACGCCTATTACCCCCCCGGTAACGCTTATACTTACCGCTTCCCCGAGGAACTGCATAACAACGTCTCTTTTAGTTGCCCCCAGGGCCAGGCGCAAACCAATTTCGCGGGTTCGCTCCAGTACCGATGCCAGCATAATATTCATAATGCCTATGCCTCCAACAATTAGTGAAATGGAAGCAATAATGGCCAATACCACATTGAAAAGCGCTTTTGTTTTTTGTTCCTGCTTTAATAAAAGCTCCGGCACCACAATTTCATAATCCTCAACCTGCTGGTGCCGTCTGGAAAGCAGCCGGCTCAATATCTCTACCGTTGGCATCACCATTTCACTTTTATCAACATGCACCACTATCCTGTCTAACTGGTTATAGTTGGAGGGCGCCTGGTTTCTCCTGTACCGCATCATCCTTATTTTTTCCGCGGTTACTAATGAACGGTTGGCGTAGCGAATGAGCATGGTATTAACCGGCAGGTAAACCTCATTGTTAAGATTACGTATAGACAGCTTTTCCACGTCTTTATCAGCAATATTTTTACTGCCTAATACGCCTATAATTAAAAGCCAGGTATTACCGCATTTTAAATATTGCCCTACAGGGTCTTTGCCTGCAAAAAGTTTTGTTTTAATATTCTTCCCTATTACGCAAACCGGTTCGGCATTTTCCATTTGCTGATCAGAAAAAAAGCTGCCTTCCGAAAGGGTTATACCTGTTGTTTCAAAATAGTGGTTCTTTACGCCAATTAATTTACCCTTCATGTTTAATCCGTCAAACATAAATTGGGTTGGCAGTTCAATTTCGGGACTCACAAACTTCACCGTACTGATATGGTGCATTATATCATCTGCATCGGCCATGCTTAAGCCGGGAGAAAAATTCTTTTTATCCTGGGGTTCTTTACTGTTAGAAGATGTGGCATCATCCCCGGAATTTCCATTGTCGCTATTTTTCCGCGACTGATCTTCCATCTTGGATTTGATAATAATATTATTGGAGCCCACCTGTTTAATCTGTTCTAATATTTCTTTTTCCGCTCCTTTGCCAATAGCCAGCATGGCAATAACGGAAGCTACACCGAAGATGATGCCCAGTGACGTAAGGATGGCCCTGAACCTGTTTTGGAATAAAGCCCGGATACCAATGTCGAAGTTGAATATAACCCGTTGTAGTCGCATGCTGCAAGAAGAGTGGTTAATGAAATATCAGTTCACAATAATTATCCCGCTGTTCCCGCCGCCACCCTGGGTTTTGCTTTCCTTACCGGCCTGATCTTTCAACCGTTTGGCATCAGCAGTATCAATACGAATCAACTGCTGGGGTTTTATTTCGGAGGTAGAATCTGGCTGGAACATTTTTAACCCGGTAGTATCAGCCGGAAGGTTGTGATAGATCCTGTCGCCTTCCTTCAGCCCGTTCGTAATAAGCGCATTGCTTTCATTAACCGTATATACTTTTACATATTGTTTTACCAGGCTGCCATCTGCTCTTTTAAAAATGAAGCTCCCGTTCGCGTCATTGTACAGGGCTTCCAGGGGTACCTGCAACGCATCTTTATATTTCTCGGTTGCAATTTTGCAACTCACCGTCATCGCGGGTTTTAGAATAGGGTCTTCGGTAAGCACATCAATCAGCACTTCAAAAACCTTAGCATCGCTGTTCGGCTTTTCTTCACCTATATTAGCAACGCTTTTTACAACCCCCTTCAGTTTTTTATCTGTGGCGGCGTCCAAACCAATATCAACCGCCTGCCCTACTTTTACTTTTTGTATATCTACCTCATTGACATAAGTAAGTACTTCCATTTGCGTAAGGTCGGGCAATGTTGCCAGGGTAGGATTCCACAATTCAATTTGAGTGCCTACGCTTTTCTTTTGCCCGTTCCAGTTTTTATCATACACCAGCATCCCGCTTTTTGGCGCATTGATCGTAAGCTCGCTCAAAATACCGGTAAGTCCTTCCATATAATTCGTTAGCTGCTTCATATCCGAATCCAGTATCTCCATTTTGGTTTGCGTTTGGATCTGTTTTGTTTTATAATTATCCTTTTTTTGCCTGAGCGTCCGTTCCGCCTTTTCGTATTCTAACTGTACCCTTTTTATTTCGGCAGGCGCTTCATAGCGCGACTGCTCCTTTTCCAGCACTTTTTGTTCCAGGTCAAAACCAAGGTTCACAATTTCATCGCGCAGGGTTCTCAGTTCCATCATGGTATCCAACGATGCCTGCTTTATTTCGGCATTCTTTTTATCAATATTCAACTGCTGATCTTTTATCTTGGTCAGAACGTCCGAATTATCCAACGACACCACAAAAGCACCTTCTTTCACCAATGTGCCTTCCGGCACCATGTCGGCGATCTTGATCTGGTAAATACCCAGTTGGCGTAACTTTGTAGGTGCAGATATCATAGTCATACTCTTGGAGCGCAACTCTCCGGTAGTGAGAATATTCACCTCAAAATCATTTTTCTTTACTTCAACCAAGATATCCCTGTTCGTTTTTTTGTCGCGGAAGAAAAACGCGTAAGCAGTGGCAGATAATACCAATAGTATGCCTATTGATATAATAATTCGTTTGATGGTCATACGAAGATTTCGCTTGTTTAGAGTGTTAGGAGTTTTAAAACTAAAGCTATAGTTTTAAAACTTCATGAATTGCGTGTTAAATAAAACAAAAAATAAATATTAATGGATAGACGCAGGAAAATTAAAATTCCATAAAATTATTTTGTAATCAGGTATCAGGTTGGGTAGCTGTGCTAACGATAGGCTGAATACGCTTTCTTTGACATTTCACAACGCTTTTGGTTTGGCTTCGGATTTTTAATTTATGGTTTATCGTTTGGGGTTTGTGGTTTACAGTTGGGATGTGTGTATCCCAAATTTTCGCAGGCAGACATCGCTATCTGGTGGTACGTGAGACACGTACCACGGCGACCGCCCCGGCACGTGTCTCAC
>NZ_DAOMQT010000053.1:1749-27967 GCF_035445465.1 Agriterribacter sp. | reverse complement strand
GCCGTTGATGAGAATTGAACTCACGACCTCTTCCTTACCAAGGAAGTGCTCTACCCCTGAGCTACAACGGCAATCTCAGTTTAAGAGTTTTCAGTTTGTAGTTTCCAGTTGTCCCAACTTCAAAACTGTAAACGCCAAATCTAAAGAGCGGGAGACCGGGCTCGAACCGGCCACCTATAGCTTGGAAGGCTATCGCTCTACCAAATGAGCTACTCCCGCTTATCATTTCAAATTTGAAATTTGAAATTTCAAATTATTCTGTGGGCAAGGATGGATTCGAACCACCGAACTCCGAAGAGGACAGATTTACAGTCTGTTGCCGTTGGCCACTTGGCTACTTGCCCAAAATTGTGTGTAAGCCTGTTATGAAAACAATATGATGGCGACGGCAATTGCTGCCTCACAAATTCATACCCGAAAAAATACAGTAAAGCGCTGAGCCAGTGGAGGGATTCGAACCCCCGACCAGCTGATTACAAATCAGCTGCTCTGGCCAACTGAGCTACACTGGCATTTTGTTGAAATTCAATCCTGTAAAGAACTTTACCCCAAGCAGGCTTACCACCTCATTTTTTGGGAAGGCAAAGGTAATGGAAATCTTTAAATGCAAAAATTTATGAAGATAATTTTTTAGGAAGGAGAAGCCGTTGGCAGATAATAATGATACAGAGCGCCGAAAACACTGATTATTCCGAATAAAAAAGGCCCCGTGAAGAGGCCTTCTTTATTTACGCAGCTTGCATTTGTTTATCTTTTTTTCGTTTAATCTGCTCAATAATGGAATCTAAAGCAGCGTCAAACGATTCTTCGAAAGACTTGGAGGATTCCTTGGAGAAAAAAGCGTAACGCGGCACCTTCACTTTAATTTCTGCAATCTTGTCTTTGATCTGGTGCGACACATTATCCAGTTTCAGGTACACATCAATGGTGGTAATCCTGTCGTGGAAATTGTTCAGTTTTTTGATCTTTTTGTTAACATGCTCAAGCAAATTTGATGCGGCATCAAAATGCACCGTTTGAATGTTTACATTCATGATAATCCAGTTTAATTTCTGTGAACAATTAAGAATAACTAAAGAAAGAACTTATTGCTGTAACTGCAAAGCTGCAACATCCTCAAGTTAGGCCTTTATGCATAAGATTTCAAATAAAATTTTATTGCAAAAAGCGCTCTTTTTTTATTTTAAATGCCCGATTGTATCAGGCTTTGGGGTGGGCTTTCTGGTACACCGCTTTCAGCTTTTCTATGGTATTATGCGTGTATACCTGGGTAGCGGCAAGGCTGGAGTGACCGAGCAGCTCTTTAACTGCATTAAGATCTGCCCCATGATTGGTGAGATGTGTAGCGAAAGTATGGCGAAGGATATGCGGACTTTTCTTTTTAATGGTGGTAACAAGCGTAAGGTATTTTTTTACAACGAGGTAAACATATTTCGGATACAGCTTTTTCCCTTTACCGTTAACCAAAAGATGCAGTTCATCGAACGACTCATGTACCCTGCGCTTTTCTTTTATATACGCGTCAATACTGCCGGCTATTTCCGTATTAAGCGGAATCATCCTTTCCTTATTTCCCTTGCCAAGCACTTTAATGCGCTGCTGCTGAATGTCTACCTGGTTTTCTTTAATATTGATCAGCTCACTTAACCGCATTCCGGTAGTGTAAAGCAGCTCAAGGATCAGCCTTTCTGTGCGGCCTTCCCAGCCTTCTTTAAATGCAACATGATTAAAAAGGGTTTCCGTATGCTTTTGTTCCACAAAAACCGGTAGCCGTTTTGCAACTTTAGGCGATATTACGGTGGTCATTGGCGTGGTTTGGAGCAAACCGGTTCTTAAATGATATTTAAAAAAAGCTTTAAGCGTTGATATTTTCCGGTTTACCGTTTTACCGGTGCGTTGATTTTCCATCAGGTTGGCCAGCCATGAGCGGATATGAATAGCTGCAATATCCTGCAAGGGACTGAACGGATAATCTTTTTCTTTAAGATAAGTAAAAAACTGCTCCAGGTCTTTCCTGTAAGCAGTAACAGTATGCTGCGAATACCGCTTTTCAAAGCGGATATAATTTATAAACGACTGTATTTGCGGAATATGAAGCGAACCAGGCATAAAAAAGGTAGCCATAAAGTTATATACTCTACGGCTACCTGATCAAAATTATTTAAAAAAGACGGGCTTACTTGGGCTCAATCTTTCCAATAGCTATATTCTGCTTGTAAACTGCTTTCAACACCTCTCCCCTGCGCCTGATAGAAGGCTTGGTAAAGGACTGGCGGCCTCTTAATTGCAGTAAGATTTTAGCTTTTTCAAACTTCTTTTTGTACTTTTTAAGCGCCTTGTCTATATTTTCGCAATCTTTGGAATCAATAATCAGCATAATGTAATATACCTCCTTTATCAGTTTTTAAGGAGTGCAAAGATAATACAAGAAAACTAAAATCCAAAGCAAATTCAAAAATTCAGCCGGGTACAGTAATTTGCGTTTATGTTTACAGGCATCATTGAATCGGTAGGCAGCGTTATTTCGGTAAAAGATGAGGGTTCCAATAAGCAATTTTGGATCACATCGCCCCTCAGTGCCGGGTTTAAGCCGGACCAGAGCATTGCCCATAACGGTGTTTGCCTCACCGTTGAAACCGTTAAGGATAATACCCACCGGGTTACCGCCGTTCAGGAAACCCTGCAAAAGACGAATATCAGCGAATGGAAGTCCGGCGACTACATCAATCTTGAACAATGCTTAACGCTGAACAGCCGCTTAGACGGACATATAGTACAGGGACATGCAGACACAACCGCTGTTTGTATAGAAAAAGAAGCCCTGAACGGGAGCTGGAAATACCGTTTTCGTTTCCCTGAAAAATTTGCTCCCCTGATCATTGAAAAAGGCTCTGTTTGTGTAAACGGCATCAGTCTTACCGCTTTCGATGTAACCTCAGGCAGCTTTGCAGTAGCTATCATTCCCTATACCTATGCGCATACCAATATGCAGCAAGTAAATAAGGGAGATTCCGTGAACATTGAATTTGATATGATAGGTAAATATGTGGTGAGGGGAGTGGAATTGGGAAACAGATTAAAGTAACTCATAACAACTACTCACTAAACAAACTCCTTCGTAATAAACTATTGTTGTATTGCTGAATATTGGCACGGATTATATTTTGTAATGCTTCTTTTTCACCGCTGTATTCCGGGTCATCTGCCAGGTTCCGTTTTAATCCAGGGTCTTCGGGGTAACAGTAAAGATATTGTACTTTTTCGAGCGGTTCATTGTATCCCAATACAAATCTATCTGTAATAATCTGGTGGATAGAGTTCATTCTATTCACCACATAACGGTTTGTAAAAGTGTTGTCTAATAAACTTCTGCCAAAGCCTGTATAATCTTTTTTTTCTGCACGCAGGATATTTAAAAAATAAGTTGCGTCAAACTTATATGATTATGTAGCTTATTGCATTATATTTTTCAGTTTTAACGCCGGCTTTTCAATACAATGCCACGAAAACCAGCAAAAAGGTATTAATACTAACAGTGTTAATATCATTAACTCCAATGGAGCAACTTTATCCGATCCGGTATGCAAAAGAATTTGCTGCACAGGAAAGGCATAAATATATGTGGAATATGAAAAATCATTTTTTGAAAAAAAATTCTTCCCCAGCACGGGTGTGCTGAAACTAAGAAATAAAGTTAAATACGAAAAAGCAATAAGTTCCGTGAGCTTATTTATAATTATAATATGCCTGGTAAAATACCAAAGTACTAATACAGCCAGCAGGATAGCCAAATTCATTTTTATCTTATCCCGAACAAAGAAGACAAAAGATCCTAAAAAGAAAAACCCAGCCCATGAAATATATGGCGCCAGATAAATCCAAATTGGGTTAATACTGAAATATGGTGATGCCAGATAGATGAAAAGAAAGAGCCCGGGAAAGAGAATATACAATTTTATTTTTTTTAGTACCCCGGTAATGAAAAAAACAGCCAATAAAATATAGAACCTGAACTCAACAGGTAAACTCCACAAAGAGCCGTTTACCCCATGTTCATCAAAAACACCCGGCAAAAAAAAACGTAATCTTATAAGTGAAATACCGCCGAAAAAGTATTCCCATGTCTGGCCATTTTTAAAATATGCACCAATGGGCATTGCAGTAAAAACAGGTCCTAGAATAAATACAGTTAAGAAAATTAAAACGATTAATGCCGGATATATTCTCAAAACACGTTTCCACAAAAAATGTGTAATGCCTGCAGAGTTATACAAACTTTGTGTGATCAAAAGCCCGCTTATAAAGAAAAAAAAGATCAAACCAATACGACTTAAAGATGTAGCACCACCGGATAACAAACTCAATGGCTCAGCCGCTGATCTGTTCAGCAGATCAAATGAGTGGCTGATTAATACAAATATTGCCGCAAAATGCCTGAGTAATGTGACATTATTTGAGGTTTTCGAAACATCAGTAGAAAGGCCAGTCACCATCAAGCCATTTTTATTTTATTATCAATAATATTGTTACAACCAGTCAAAAAGCATTAAATTATAGGGATGGATTTTTATACAACACAAATCGTACGGGCCAACCACCAAATACCTTTAAAGATATCCAGTCCTTTTTGAAAGAATTCAATTGTTCATCGGTATAGTCATTTGAAATATTAGAATAAAGTACATAAGGTGATTGTTCGGGCGGAAGTTTCGAAAAAGTCGTAGTATCACTGTTCAGGTCAATGCATTTTCCTGTTAAATTATACGGGAACCCACCATTTACCTTTCCGAGAGGGATATTTTCTGCTTTTATAAAATGCAATGCTTCCTTTCTCAGTTTATAATAAGGTAAATGAGCCAGGGTAGCATCCCAGCCTTTGGCAATGGGATCGGGGAAAACCCATAGATTACCCGATAACAGCCCCACAAGGGAAAGTAACCATACGCGTTTAAATTGCTTAAGGGTCAACCCCTCTTCCGCTAAGGAACAAAAAACAAAGGTGGTTATTGCAATTAAGGGCAATAAATACCTGTGCAACAATGAGTGCCTGTAGAAGAACTGGAGTAATACAGAAACCAGGAAACATAAAATCCACAACAGCAAAAGCTCCGTTGTTCGTTTGCTTAAAGCTATACTTCCTTTCATCCGGGAAATAATTGCAATTCCCATAAAAATCCAAATGAAAACCATCCCCATATCAACCATCCTAAATGAAAAAACAACTATATTTCTGGCAAATCCTTTTATTCCTGCGCTGTCAAAAGAATCTGCCCATGGAGAATTGGCATGGTATCCTATCCAGCCTGAATGAGCATAATGCAAAGACAGAAATGCAATAACAACCAGGATGCCTGGAGAAAAAATGAGCGCAAACCTTATAATGGATTTAAATGAAAGGCCTTGTCTGAGAACAGCAAACAGGCAGAGATACGCTACACACATCATGCCCCGCATGCTGATTGCGCCGAGCACTAACGCACCAATTAATATTTTCAGTTTACTATTATCAAGTATTCCATTGAGCGTAAAAAAAAAGAAGCCAAATAAAACAATATCGGGGCTCACCAGGGTCGCCTGTCCTAAAATAATCGGGTTAAAGAGCACCAGTGCTGCAACATATGGAAACCTGCTCTTAAAATAATATTTACATATTTCTGTTACTTCGCGAATCATAAGAATGATAAAAGGCAACATCAGAATATGTCCAACCGGTACCCGCACACCGAACATCTTCCACATCAACGCTAACAACATTGCGAAGAAGGAAGGATGTCCACTGTCAATACCTGTTGGTAAAAAAAAATATTTAAAATTATTGTCATAATACCACCATGCCTGAAGCGAAGCTAAATGGGTGGTGTCCCAAAAAAAACCATTGTTCAATGACACTGCAAAAAGGATAAGATAAGCTATAAGAAAAAACAAGAATGGATTTCTCTTATTAGCGGTATGTTCATATTTCATCTCAGTTGTAAGTATCACTAAATAACTTTTGCTATTCAATTTTCTTTAGTACCCATTTATCCTGTTCGGGTGATTTATGATTTTTCTCTCCGGCAATAAATTCAATAACTTCAAATTTATTCTTTATGAGCGATTTTATGAAATGTGGTGGTTGAAAGGCAGAAAACAAACGATTTCCCTCCAATACCCTATCCCTGATAATTAATTCTGCTTCGTTAAACTTATGCCTTTCATCTGCTGACAATTTGTATTCATAAGATTTCCCCTGCGTGGTAATAAACAGTATTCCACCTGGTTTAATTATCCGGTACAATTCGTTCAACCATGCATAGTGACTTAACTCCGAAAGGTGCGTAAAAACAGACAATCCCATTACAATGTTAAAATAAGCATCAGGATACAATGTGGGTGGAGAAATATTAGTTTGCTCAAACCTTATGCCTTTAATTTTTGATTTACACCAATTTATATACTGTTCATTATAATCAACAGCATGTAACTCAGCTTCGGGAAGTAAGCCCGGCAAATGACGAGTTACTCTTGCTGGTCCGCATCCCCAATCCAGGCACCTGGTCCCTTTGTGCAAAATATCATACTGCTTTCCTAACAAACTAATAATTTCCCTGGCTGTATCCAATCCGTCATTATAATAAACCTCATAATTTAGCATATAAGTTTCGTACAGGAAAAAGTCGGGTGGTATTTCAATATCCGGGTGCTTATTCAAATACTTAGTATTGGAATTTTTAAAAGTCGCCTGATTCAAAAGAAAACGAAGCTTTTCTACCCCGGCTAGTAGTCCGAATCTCCGTAAAAATCCTGATATATAAGGTTTGATCACATTCTATTTTGAGACTGTAACAGACAAAATAAATTAAACCCAGAGTAACAATGCTATGACATCTAAATCACTTACAACTTTCAATCTATCTCATCAGGTACATCTTACCATAACCCTTATTAAAATATTGATCCGTATTATCACCTTCTGTTTTAAATTTATCAAGGGATTTTCCATTCAGATTGGTAATTACCCGGTAAAGATATATTCCATTTGCCAGTTTCTGACCATACTGATCGGTACCATCCCATTTAAATGAAGTAATATTTCTACCAATTCTTAAAGGTCCAAGTTCTTCTTTTGTTATCTCCCTCACAATTTTTCCGGTTATGGTTAGTACCTGAATACGGATATTCTGAGGCACATCACTACCCGTTAATGTGAATACAAAAGCTGTTGAAGTAGTAAAAGGATTAGGATAATTGAACATATTAGAGATCATGGGCTTATTAATGATCTTAAACCCAACCCTGTATTCTGCCTGTCCGCTTTTGTTACCACTTTTATCCCTACCCGAAACGATCATTTCATAATCTCCGTCTTCCAGGAAAGACGGATTGAAATCAATTGTGGCCGTATTATCGTTTACATTTCCCGCATTCAAATTTGCCGGTGTAAATCTTAAGGTGTCACTGGTAAAGGAAAACGTTCTGATCTGATCATCCGGGAACCTCACCTGCACTTTTATTAAAGCAGTATCATCCAGGGCCAGGAACTTGTTTTCGTCTTTAAGCCTGATCAAAATATGCGGCTTTGCCGACACAATATCATTGTTCAGTATATGAACCCCGTCAAACGTTACATCAAGCAAAGGATTCCCATTATCCGGCCTCACATAAAAATTATGTATCGCGTAATTATTAAAATGGTATTGTTCCGGCTGATCTTCATCCGGATTAATTTCCACAAACAATGAGTTTGCCCCCGGGTAATCCTTAGTATCAATTTCATAAGAAAAAATCAGCGTATCGCCCGCAACAAGCGGCTTACGTCTGAGCAAATCAATAATATGCTGAACATTTTTACTGTCTGTTATTCTCGCCACAAGCTTTAAGCTGTCGAAGCTTGTCTCACTTATATTCTTAAACGCTATTGCAAAAACAAACTTCTCACCCATTTCCAGCGTATCTTTTCCTTTTATATATAAATTGGGTGCAATGGACCCTTCCGGAGGAAGCTTGCCATTAATTCGCCAATAACCAAGCTGATAGGGCGTAGCATTTACAGAATCGCCGGTAAGCATTTTCAATTTTAGATACGGGTATGCTTTGCTATCAATAAATTCAATGGTTGTATCGCGTGCATTACGAACAGTCGCCAATAATTCAATATTTCCATTGCCATTTTTTCCGTATACTTCAATTTCTGATTTATCAGATAAAACCTGATCAGCACTTTCGCCATCCCAGTGTAATGCATCCCATTTTAATGCCGGACCAAACCATGGAGATTCAACGGATCCTTTCTCCAGAGATTCTTCCAGCGTAAAATTTTCAACTATATAATCATTGGGAGCAGTGCCCGTTCTTTGAAAGACCGGGGCATCCGGATCCCCTTTCTTAAAAAAGAAAAGGAAGGGGATGTTACGGGTAAAACTATCAATTTTATTTAGTCCGAAACTCTTCAGCTTATGATAGAGTGATTTGTTGGTGCCCAGTGTTGCGGTATCTTCCATCCAGTTGCTGATAAACGATTGATTAGCGGGTGTAAAGGTATTCACAGATACTCCAGCCCAGTAAATCATTACCATATTATCATCGGGAATAGAATCAAGCATTTGCATCGCTTTTCTTCGCTGAGCCGAATCTGCAAAAAGGTAAGAAAAGGAGTAAGGCTTGAGGTGACATATTGGTCTGCTACCAAACCTACCCTCTGTTGCACTTACATTAAAATTCTCCCACGGCTTCGCTGTGTTTGCATCAAATACCACTATTTGCAAAACATTAAAATCACACATCCAGTCTGCTATAACATCATCATTTCTGCTTATTGCAATTTGACCGCCTACAAATGCGGGATATAATCCCACTTTTGCATTAATATTCACTGATTGCTTATCAAAATAAAACCGCCTGTCAGGCTTCAAAGCCATTGAATCATAAGCGCTATAGGTATGCTGAAAGTAGTGAGACTGGTTATACCCCGGTGTACTTTGTGTATTATAAAGAAAAGACGCGTTATTCCATACCGCATTATCCCCCGATGTAGTGGTGCGCCAGTAGTATACGGTATTATTAACCAGGCTGATATTGGGACGAAACTCAATAATGCCGCCTGTTCCGCTTTGCGTTACTGCTTGCTTAAGCGCCGAATTGAAGAATCGGGTTGTATCAATTTCCATTATATAGTGAGAAGCTTCTTTACCTGAATGGGGAGCATAGGCATAGAATGAGATACCGGCTTTGTTAACAATAGAAAAATCATAAGGGTAAACAGGCCTTACTTCATCTTCCAGTATATAAAAAGATTTGATAAATGTATTATTCGTTTCGGTTACCTCATCTGCCTCCTCATCGGCGTCAACCTTAATGATAAATTTATTCTCACCCTTTTCAATTGCTCCATTTATTGGAATCATCACGGCTATACTATCGGCATATTTTATTGCTTCAATCCTTTTTCTAAGAACGGAAATGATATTACCATCGGGTAATTGGCGTTTGATCTCTACAGTAATGGAATCATCAACCGCTTTTCCTATATTAAAAAATTTTACCTCCAGCGTAAAATTATTATCCGCAACGGATATCAATGAAGGGATCTTTATCATCTGGTCTTCCACTACGTAATCGGGCTTTGCCTGGGTATAAAACCGGATAGCCGGATCTCCATGCAAAGTAATTTCCTCCGCATGTATCCTTGCAAAAAAATCAGTTCCCCAAACGCCCTGGAGATAACGAAACGATTCTTCCATTATCTCCCCTATGGAATGCCCGTAATCTTTTTGTGATATGGCCTTGTAGAGTCCGTTAAGATATGAGTTAAGATAGTTTACAATACCAAAATGCGAACTCGCTATAAAGCCTATGCTGCCGCGCTGATTTGCCAGCATATACTTTTCCGACAAAGTGGTTATTACCGTAAACCTGTTTTGATCGAATGTAAAAATGTCACCCGCGAGGCATCCGTTTACAAAAAAGAAAGGATACTTTCCCTGGTTGTCGTAAATGGATGGATCGTCAATATTGAACTCCAGGGTGCTGGCTGAAGAATGCCCGAAATAATTAATGATGCCAATACCCTCTGCAAACAATTGCTTCAGCCCTTCGGAGGAAAGATCGCTTGTAACCGCGGATGATTTGGTGAAACTTTTAACCTTAGCACCATATAACGTATCTTCTATTGTGGTTTTGAGCTGATTCATATACCCTCCGATCTGGGCCGTAAGCGCAGCATCGCCCCCTCCAATGGCATGTACTACGTTTTTCATCCATGCACGGCCGGCAACTGTATGCGGGGCATTACTGGCAGTAGCTTCATATTCTTTTACTTTTTCGAGATATACCTCAATTTCAGTAGGTATAACCGCCGACAGCCGCCCGACAGGTATGCTGGAAATGATTTCATTTCCTCTTGCCACCAGCAAATTATCAGAAGCAGGATGGCCGAATGAAGGCACAAGATTTAACCGTTCCAGCAGCGGGTTGCTCTGGTTGGTTCTTGCATCTATATAATTCACTCCTTTACCAATAAGGAAAACAGCCATAGGCGCTGTTTGAAAATTATCTTCCGCGTATTGCACAAAGTTTTTAACGGCCCCCGGATGCCGCTTGATGCCAAAGGCAAACTGATCGGTGAGCTGATCTATATCGTATATTTTTGCGATGTAGCTTCCCCCTGCAGCTGAATTGCGGTATTGCGCATACGCCTCTACCGGATTGCCATTAGATCCGTTATATAACAGCCGGTTGCTAATGATAAGGTAATTGCCATGATGATCCGGTTGCCCGTAATCAATAAAATTACGGGGAGTCAATGCATTGATCATCGTAACATTGGATGCCAGCGCATTCATCAAGATCAGCTTTCTTTTCTGTACCGAAGGCGGCAGGGCGAATTTTATAACACCCGATTCAGCAATATCACCGGTATATCTTTTATGATTGGAGAGGTCATAAAGTATAGGGGCGGCGCTACCCCTGTTAAAGTTGGTAATCCTGAGAAAGTTCCCAGTGGCTGTAGCGGGCAACTCAAATATAAAATTAGTATTGTTGCCAAAATTGAATTGCCGGGGGTAAGTGATCTCATACCTCGATACCACCATCCTGTCATTGGGATTAGCGGAAGTATTGGTGATCCTTACCGCAGCAGTACCCGCACTGATTAAACTTACCGGCAGGGTTACCTGCTGGCGCGTGTCATTAAAAACATTCATCACCACATCCACAAGCTGGGTGTTATTTACCTCAGCCTTAATGTTGCGGTTATACAACGCATTGCCCGATGCAGCAATATAAAAGGTACCGTCCGGACCTCCCGCATACGGAAATAAATTATTAATAACAGGTTCATTTAACGGAGTGGCAGGCCGAATATCACCACTGGTATACCCTTCTCCCTTATCGTAGGATGATGAATATACGTACTCCCCTACCAGCCCCGCGTAACCCGGATTGATCCTGTTTTTAAAATACTTGCCGTAGGTATACATAAAGTAGGGCTCGGGAACCAATGTGTTACCTGCTATATTATTAGCTTCATTAACCAATCTCAGGTTACCGCCTGAAGGATTAACCGTTAAAAAAAAAGAAGCCGTATCTGTTTCAAGGCTCCATTTATCTGATAACTGGTCATTGATATTCCTGTATAATTTGGTATCGGGTTTGCCATCGTTCATTTCTCCCCAAAATTCCAGATACCCGGCTGCATCTAAGAGGCCGGAAGCAACGGAAGTATATAAAGGCACCTGCGTGCCATTGCGCCATAACTGGAAATATTCAGCGGGTGTATTGTCTAATCCGGCAGCCTGTAAAGTAGATTTTGTAATCCGGTGTAAGCCATCTTTTGCAACCGGGAATTTATAATACGTTTTGCTGTAATCTATCCACTCATTGTTATACTGCCCCCTGGCCAAAAAAGAGCTTAACGTAAATAGTATAAACAGTACCTGTTTCATCATACGCTATTTTGTTTTAACGCTTTTGGTCTTTTCCTTTTTCACTAAATCTAACCGGATAGAAAAGATATGCGTATATAAAGGGTTGGATTGATTGGCAAGGTTCGTAAAAGCATAATCTATGGCAATATGCTTTAGCTTAAAGCCGGCGCCCAGGCCCGGCTGGTATATCCATACTTTTTTCTGATTAAGGGTATCGCCATCGGCCAGTGCCCGCTGGAAATTATAAATACCGCTTCTTACAAAAATCAGGTCTTTATATCCCAACTCAATGCCCAGCCTCGGGTCAATGCTTACCGGGTCGGCACTAACAATTACATTTCGTTTACCGTCAAATGTAAGGTCCGCATTGGCTTCGGCCAACAGGTTAAAATTTTTGCCCAATGCAAAATCATAGGCTGCACCCAGTACCAGGCGGGGAGCTGTTAATTCGGTTGATTTTACCGGTATTTCATTATCGGTGAGATAAAGCACTTCTTTTTCCTCTTCTGTGAAGCTAAAGCTCCAGGCATTAAACGTTGTGGTAACATCCCTGGCGGCAATGCCCAGCTTCCAGCGTTTGGTTTGCATTTGCACACCGGCATCCAAACCAAAACCCCAGGCTTTTGCAAATGTTCCTACATTACGATGAATAACTTTGGCATTAACGCCAAAGCTGAATAGCCTGTTGCCCTTTTGCTTCAGGCTTTGTGCATAAGAAAAAAGAAAAGCATAATCTGCAGAAGAAAAGGAACGGATATTATTGTAGTTGATAGAGCCGTCGGGCTCAACAAGGTATAAGGTATTGGGAATATCATCTACACCGAAACGCAGTAAAGATAACGCAATCGTCCTTTTTTTATCACTTAAGGGAATGGCTACACTACCGTAATCATATTTACCGATACCCGAAAAATATTCTGCATGCATAAAATTTACAACCGGGTTATCTTTTATGTGCACAAGCCCGGCAGGATTCCAGTAACCCGCATTGCCATCGCTAACCGAAGCTACCTGCGCTCCACCCATTCCAAGCCCCCTTGCCCCGGCTCCTATATTTAAAAACTCATTGGAATATTTACGAAACTGGGCATAGGCATGCATACTACTACTTAACAGAACAATCAAAACTATTCTCAGAAGCACTTTTTTCATTCAACTTATTTACTGATAAGTAATTTCTTCTCATTTTCCGGCATTTTGCAGCCGGTTGGCAATACAAATATACACAGGAACTTTTGCAGGGATAAGCATTAAAATACAAGCTTTTATAACGGATTTACACCCAAATTATTGCCTTTTGAAACGGACTTGATAAACTAACATTATTTTTGCCCAAAACAACTTGAAAATGACGCTTATAGAAGAGCTGAAATGGCGGGGTATGCTGCAGGATATTATGCCCGGAACGGAAGATCAGTTAAATAAGGAAATGACTACGGCTTATATTGGCTTTGATCCTACCGCCAACAGTTTGCATATCGGTAGCCTGGTTCCTATATTATTATTGGTACACCTTCAAAAAAAAGGACATAAGCCTATTGCGCTTATCGGCGGCGCAACCGGTATGATCGGCGACCCCAGCGGTAAAAGCGAAGAACGGAACCTGCTGAGCGCCGAACAATTAGACGTTAATGTAGCAGGGATCAGGCAACAACTGGAGAAACACCTGAACTTTGACCCTACCCTGCTGAACAGCGCTGAACTGGTAAATAACTACGACTGGTTCAAAAATATCAGCTTTATTGAGTTCCTGCGGGATGCAGGAAAATATATTACGGTTAACTACATGATGGCCAAAGACAGCGTAAAAAAGCGCATTGAAGGCGATACCGGCATCAGCTACACGGAATTTGCCTACCAACTCATGCAGGGATACGATTATTACTGGCTATACACCAATAAAAACTGCAAGCTCCAAATGGGTGGCAGTGATCAATGGGGTAATATTACTACGGGCTCGGAGCTTATACGACGTAAGGCAGGCGGCGAAGCTTTCGCGTTTACCTGCCCCCTTATTACAAAAGCTGACGGCGGAAAGTTTGGTAAAACAGAAAAAGGAAACATATGGTTAAACGCGGAAAGAACTTCTCCTTACCAGTTCTATCAATTCTGGCTGAATGCTTCGGATGAAGATGCGGAAAAATGGATTAAAATTTTCACCTTTTTATCTCCGGCAGAAATCAATACACTGCTTGCACAACATCATCAAAACCCGGCCGAACGGTTGTTACAAAAAACACTGGCTAAAGAAGTAACCATTTTCATTCATGGTGAAGAGCAGTACAGCAAAGCCGTTGAAATAACGGAAAAATTATTTGCGCAGCAAAACGCGCCTGCCACAGCACTCAGCGCCGAAGACCTTGAAAGTATGGAAGGCGTTATAAAATTTGATTATTCCAAACAAAAAATAAACAGCGGTATTGACATTGTTTCCTTTCTGGCGGAAACGGGCGCTTTTTCAAGTAAAGGAGAAGCCAGGAAAATGGTTCAAAGTGGTGGCGTAAGCATTAATCGTAATAGAATAGATAATATTTCAAAGGAAATTAATGCAGCCGATCTTTTACATGATACATACGTATTAATCCAAAAAGGAAAGAAAAATTATTACTTGGTTAAAGCCAATTAAATATCCGGCAATGAAATTTGGTTTAGATGCGGCGAGTATTTACTTTTGCAGCCCTTAAACCTGCTTTTAAGGAAGGATTGCCCGATAGTATAATGGTAGTACGACAGTTTTTGGTACTGTTTGTCTTGGTTCGAATCCAGGTCGGGCAACCAAATTGGATAAGCCGGTTCCCTGACCGGCTTTTTCTATTTTTCCTTCTTTGCGGGTTTTGTCGGGCTTGTTAATGCCTGGTTTGGAAAGAAAGACCGGCTAATTTGACTTTAAAAGAGAATGATAATATCGTAAAAGCCGCCGGGTTTGGTACCCGGCGGCTTTTGAATAACATCTTACCAATGAAATTATTTATTTAGCGGTAAGAACAAAGCTGTTAACTATTACTTTTTCGTATCCGGTGATGACTTCATTGCCTGTTCCATCGTCTTCATATACCGGTTCCAGGAATACTTCCTGCACTTTTAACCTGGCATTGCTTAACTCCAGTATCTTGAAATAATGATTATTATTTGCCTCATCCTGCCCTGCTGCATAAGTCACAATAGCATCGGGCTCTTCAGGATGCCACTTCCAGTTTATAGATTCAGCGTAATCCGGATATTGCAGTACAAAACTTCCCGCAGCCGAAATAATCATATGAAAATCGCCATCTATTTCATTTTCTTCGTAAAAGGTGGCACCATCTTCTTCTGTGGTCAATTTCCAGGTGTTCAGCAGTGCTTTCCTGTTTTCATTTACCTCTATATTAGGCCTCTTCGCTGCTTTTACAGTCATCGGAATATCATAATACGTGAACGAAAAGCTTAAAGAATCCCCATATGTCCTGATATCTGTAAGCGGTCCCAGCCCATCCAGGTTAAAGGTAATGCTGTCGGAAACAGAGATAGTGTGAACCAGTCCGTAATAATAATTCAATGTTATGATGCAGGTACTGTCACTGAAAAACTCTACGGATGTTACTGCACCTATGTCCAGCTTCTCCTGGTTTTTAAAAGATGCATGCGATGACTTTTCCTGCTTCCTGCCAAAAAAAGGTACATCAACATCCCATCTGCCCTGTACCAGCTCAAACAGCGTTGGCGGCGGAGGAGGATTCGATGCAGGAGGAGTGGATGCAGGGTTGTCATCCTTTTTACAGGAAAAAAATAAAACCAGGGATAAGCATGTAACCAGGTACAAAAGATTAGAACGGGTTCTCATTGAATCAGGAATTTAGTTAAAATGAAGAATGTAAAATGAAAATTTCACTGCTGAAACGATTCTTTTCCTGAAGAATTGTAACACGGCCTTCTTTTTCGTTTATACTATACAGTGAGTTAGCATAAACATATAGCCCGTACTACTGGTAATTTTCAAATGGAGATTTACGGTTATACCTTAACGTAATAAACAGCAGGTTGCTTATCTTACACCCGGGGTCTTAACCCGCTCACCTGTTAGTGTGGGGTACTTTTAAATTAATAGTGATATGTTAATAGTGATATGCGGGTGAGATGCCTATTTAGACACCTGGAACTTTCCCGATTCAATAATCTTTCCATTTTTATTGCGCAACTGGAAAATATATACACCCCGTGTAAAATCGGAAAGATTTACCTGGTTGGTAAGACTTATACCGGTAAGCTCAAAAACCTTTTTGCCCAAAAAATTATATATTACCAGGTTGTATGACCTGTCGTAATCTTTCTGAAAATCGAAATTGATGATAGTAGTAGCGGGGTTGGGGTAAAACTTCAGGATCTTTACGGCAGGCTCTTTAGCTGCAAAGAGATAGTTTTCCTGGCTAAAGCCGGAAAAATGCAACATCACTCCCATTAAAAATATCAGCGTAAAGGTCTTCACTCTATAAAATTAGGATTTTATCTGTAAAAGATAACGCAAATTTTGTCTTTCAAAGTATAGCAGGAAAATTGAAAAATGGTAATTTGATATAATGTGAGAATTTAAAAATGTGGAAATGGGATTTGCAAGCGCTGAAGCGGCAGGTCATAGTACGCCTGTGTGAAAGTGAAAATATCAGAACCGCGGACAGCGTAAAATATCTTTGGTGCTGCCACTGGTATTGAGAAAGCCGATGTAACTCAGCGAAATTTCAAATCCTCCTCTTCCCTGGCTTGATGTGCGGAGCTGAGATATGTTCATATCATAGCTGAATGCTACCGAAAAAGGATGATAGTCTAATTTTACTACCGGTATAATCGCGTCTTCCCATCTCAGGTAGCCGCCCATATGCACTATATAGTCCGGCGCCTCTTCATCCCCTATTTTCCGGGAATACATCGCTCCCCCGATCAGCTCCCTAAAAGGCCCCTGCACGCTTATATCAGCATTAATAGTAATGTAGGAAAGATCACCCATTGTAGTTCTTAAGCCACCCGAAGCTACCCACTTGGGCAGGTGCTGCAACTTTTGATAAAAAGAGTTAGCGGGTTTATTAAAATGATGATATGCCAGTCCTGCAAAAAAATTATTCTCTTTATTATCGCCTATTGAGGAATTGTAGCTCATGCCCACACCAGCGTCAAAATAGGAGTAGTTGGATGCAAAGGTTTCACCGTCGGGCAGTGAGCCATTGTAGCCAAACCCGTCGTACTGGTTGTTAGTGGTTACTTTTGAACGGTCTAAGCTCCGGGAAACCAACCCTCCTATAAAGCCAATGGAAACATACCTGTTTTTATCGGCGTTCATAGACTTATGATAATTCACCGCGGGCAGCAAATGCGTGGTGTTAAGGGCTACCGAGCCCGCCTTATCCCATAATACCTGCAACCCCGCGGTCATAAAATCATCTCCCCGGCCTATAGCAAACTTATACTCCCCGTTGAGCGAGCCTGTTTGATAGGGTGTGGTTACACTTCCCCACTGGTTGCGGTATACCAACTGCGCCCTTACATCTCCTTCAAACAAACCGGCAAGCGCGGGGTTACGCAGCAGCGGCGCCTCATAAAATTGTGAGAAGTGAAGATCCTGCGCTTTCGGAGCAACAGCCAACAATATCAAAAACACCAAAAAGCACCACCTCACCGGCATGCCAAATAATGAGTAGTATGTGTTTTTTTTATTGAGCATTCATTTATCGTATTAATGTTACATTTCCCTTCATGGGTACAATTTGCGCATTTTCGCAAATAAATTCAACCATATATACGTACACATCGGGAGGCACGGCCTGGTTACCCATTTTTCCATCCCATCCTTTAGTGGGATCGTTCGCTGAAAAGTTTCTCCTGTCGAAAACCAATTGCCCCCAGCGATTGTAAATTTTCATGGATTGTACACTTGCCAGTCCCCTGCCGCGCGGGTAAAACACATCATTCATGCCATCGCCATTGGGTGAAAAAGTATTGGGTACAAAATAGTTTTCCGTTTTACAAACTACTTCCACCATGATGTCTGCAGCATTGGAGCAGGTATTGCTATCCGTTACCTGTATATGATAAGTGGTAGTTACTTTGGGTTTAGCCAAAGGCGCCGGGCAGCTGGTGCAGCTTAATCCATCGGGAGGCGTCCAGGTATAGTGGCTTATGCCGCTGCTGTAGCTTACCGGCATTACTATTTCTCCTCCCACCGGTATAACCACGTTTTGCGTTGTAATAACCGGCAGCGGGGCTACCATTAAGGGATGCGTTGCCATATCCTTGCAACCAAAATTGTTGGTGGCGGTAAGGGTTACGGTATAGTTCCCGGGGTTATCATAACTGATGGTATTATTCCTTTCGGCAGATGTTCTTCCATCACCAAAGCTCCAGTTCCATAGTATAGCCGTATCCGGCGGCTGGGCAAGCGAACCATTGAAAGCAATGGCACGGCTTATACAGGTAATATCACCTGCCGCTATTACGGGGTTAGGGGTACGGTACACCCTCACCGTGTCGGTATAGGTTCTTTCGCAGCCGCTCTGCGTGGTAGCGGTAAGTGAAACGGGGTATAAGCCGGCCTGTGGAAATATATGGGCGGGAGGGGTTTTATCTATTGAAGTTTGCCCATCGCCAAAATTCCAAAGCTGGGAAACAACAGGGTCATTGCTTATGGTATAATTGGTAACGAATATGGTACCCGAATCGCAAAATTGTTTTTTGTCAATATTGAAAGCCGGAACAGCACCCCTTACATTGATAGGTGTTGGTCCGGATACACTCACCCTGCAATCCTGCGCATCAACCAGCGCCACGGAAGGCCGGTAGGTGTTTGGATAATCGTAAAGATGGTTCAGTACGGTTTGACCGGAAGAATCTATATCACCATCTCCAAAAGCAAACTGAAATTTAGTGCCCGGCGGCGTAACGATATTAAATGCTATTGGCACTTCATTACAGATGGGAGACGGAGGCACAGTATAATTAATCCTGGTATAGGCAAGAGGATCATACACATTCACCTCTCCTACTGCCGAATCCACACAGCCACCATAACCGGTTACGTAAAGCTTCACCACGTAGCTCCCATACACATCATAAAAATGCCTGGGTTCTGCCAGTGTAGAGTTGGTACTATCGCCAAAATCCCAGTAAAAGGATTCGTAATTCTCCGACCTGTTAAAGAATTTGGCTTCCAGCAACTGGCAGGTAGACGAAGTATCGGTTGCTTCAAAGGCCGCCACAGGGGTTCTTACGTCTATATACTCTGTTCTTGTTAAAGAATCGCTGCAGCCCAGGCTATCGGTTACCACTAATTTTACGCTATACTTTCCATCAGCATATATATTCGATGGGTTTTGCGCTGTTGCTGTTTGCCCGTTGCCAAAATCCCACGCATAAGTAAGTCCTTTACCGCTGGACGAATCATTAAACGCTAACGGCATACCCGGACAGAACAAGGTTTGCACGGCGCCAAAATAGGCTTTGGGGGCCGATATTTTTACAGGGTCTGCAAGGGTAAATGCATCTACACAGCCATCCGCATCTTTTACGGTAAGCTTAACAGCATACGTTCCGGTATCGGCGTACTGGTGCGTAAACGGGGGCGCAGAAAAGGTTTGCGTTGTATTATCCCCAAAATCCCATAACCATTCTGCAATGGCGGTTCCGGAAGGGGTGGACTCGTCGGTGAAGCTAACGGCATCGCTTCCGCAGTTTACCGCAGCAAACGAGGTAAATTGTGCCGTGGGGCCTTTCACCTGCAGCGTTTTGCTTTCCGTTGCCGAACAACCGTTTTTATCGGTTACGGTTAGCTCAAGCAACCTGTTGCCGGGTGACTGGAAAACGGTATCAAATGACGGCTCATTACGAACTGCCTCAGCGTCAACAAACCAGGTATATGACGCAATCCTTGATGTATCCTCCACTGAATTGAAAACAAGCTGTGTGTTTTTGCACATGGCAGCAGACGGCAACGTAAAGTCGGCATTAACGGAAAAAAGATCTATTTGCCGCACATATACCGCAGTACAGGAACCATTAATAACCGTAAGCTGCACATTGTATTGCCCGGAAGCGGGGAAGGTATGCCCCGGAGGATGTTGATCTGTGGAAGCCTGACCATCGCCAAAATCCCATTGGTAAATAGGAGTGCCGAGGCTGGCATCCACGATAGAACTGTCGGTGAATTTTACCAGCAGGGGGTTGGAACAGTTCACTTCAAAACCAAAATTGGCCACCGGCGCATCTTTATGGAATATATCTGCTTTGGTTATTGCCGGGCCCGGGCAGCCGTTATTAAATGGTGTTAGTTTTACTGTAACCATGCCGGTATCCCGGAACAAATGAACCGGGTTTTGCTCATCTGAAGTTTCGCCATCACCAAAATCCCATAACCATTCATTGGCGCCACTGGAAGTTCCATAAAATTTTACGCTATCCGATACACAATTGCCGGTGTTATCAAAGGTAAAATCCGCAGTTGAAGGCGGTGTTCCAACCCTTACATAGTGAGGAGGGGTGGTAACCGTACATCCGTCAACCGTAGTAACCGTAACTTTCATGGGAAAAACGCCGGTACCGGTATAGGTGTGGGTTGGGGTTGGGTTAGTGCTGGTAATGCCATCACCAAAATCCCATAGATAGGAATCTATAGCGTCAACAGTCCGGATCTCTGTTACCGGATGAACTGTAACAGCATTTACACAGCCTTCATCAACAGCAGTAATAATTCTAACGGTTGTGGGGATCACCCGCACAAACCGGGGTTTGGTAATGGTATTGCCGCAACCGTTGGCGGTTGTTACCGTAAGCGTAACATCATAAGAGGCAACACTGGTATAAGTGTGGGAAGGATTTTGTGCTGTAGAAGTATTCCCGTCGCCAAAGTCCCAGAGCCAGCTTACAGCGCCGGGCGTATTGTTTTGAAACTGCACTTCAAGCGGCACACCACAACCTAAGTTATTAACAGCCGTAAAATCAACAGCGGCTTTTGGCGTTATTTTAATGGTTTTACTTACGGAATCGCTGCAATGCGCATAATTACTGATCAGCTTTACGGTATAGCTTCCCGCCGCTCCGTAGGTTTTTACGGGGTTAGGCTCTGAAGATTGGGTACCGTCGCCAAAATCCCATAATAAAGATGCACCACCAGCCGCGGAAGTATTTGCGAAATGAACGGGTTCAACCAAACAACTGCTGTCGGGGCTGCTGAACCCCGCCGCATAGGTAGTAACCGTAACCGTTTTTTGAACCGTATCCTTACAGCCATAATTGCTTTGAGCGATCAGTTGAACGGCATAATCGCCATCTGTAGCAAAATTTACCACCGGGTTGGCGGAATCTGCTGTACTGCCATTTCCAAAATTCCATGTATAGGTAAGTCTGCCCGGCCCGCTCGACTCATTGGTAAAAGCCACGCCAAACGGCGGCGTGCATGCTGCCGAAGGGGTATTTACAAAATCGGCAACAATGCCCGATACCATGCGGATATACCTTCCCCTGCTTACCCGCCGGCTGCAGCCGTTGCTGCTGGTTACCGTGAGCGCCACATTGAAATACCCCGTTTCGGTATAGGTATGTTGGGGGTTTTGCTGGTTGGATGTTCCCCCATCGCCAAAATCCCATGACCACTCGCTGATCGTTCCCACCGTTGTGGAAGCGGTACCCGTAAACTGGATGGTGGCCGGTAAGCACGCGGTAGTAATATCTGCCCGGAAATCAGCAGTAGGGGAAGGATAGACCGTGATATAACCCGTTTTGGTAACCGCGTTAACCCCGCTTTGATTGCGCACCACCAGGGTTACCGAATACGTGCCGGGCTGATTAAAAGTTATACCCGGGTTTTGCTGATTGGCCAACTGGCTAAAAGAGCCGCCGTCTGTAAATTCCCAGTCCCAGTACTTAGGATCGCCGGTAGATAAATCCTTAAAGTTTACGCGGAGCGGCGCACAACCCGACAATACAGATCCCGAAAAATCTGCCACAGGTGTTTGTGCCTTCACAGCCTGAACAAGCAACAATACTAATATGGTATTCAATATTCCTTTTTTCAAGCCGCATTACATTTATACAGGGTCAGATTATTAAACGGTAAACTACTTGCCCGATGGCAAATTTGGCCAAAACTATCGTATTTTTTATATAGTTCAGGACCTGTATATAATAACTTTTCGGGGGTAAGTCAAAGGACAGGATACTAACCAGCTATACGTTTGGTTATTCAGGGAAGTTGGGTTATACAAGGGCGGTTACGCTTTTTTTACCAGCTTTAGATATGCCGTACGACTGGTATTAAAGGGTTTGGCTTCAACCAGTTTGGTTGTGTTGTTGGTGATCTTCCAGGTATCATTAAGCCTTTGCAGCGGCTCACCAGCACCCGGAAAGTTTGAAAATATGGTGAGGTCATTTACATTGCCCTCCCAGGTACCCATAACCTGTTCGGTTGTTGCTGTTTTTATGGCAAATACCTTTCCATCTTCTTTAAACTGAAACTCATAGCCATCGAAATTTGCAGTAATGTCAGCATTATCATCTGTAAACACCTGCACGATCCACAGCCCGCTGGTCATGGCATTTATAATAAATCTTTTCCCTATGTCCTCCTTCACTTTCTTACACTGAAGCCCGCTTAATGAAAAAACAAGCAAAAACAGCAACCCGTAACAAACACTATTTTTTTTCATACCATCCTATTTGATCAAAAATGATACACTGCTCTGTATTTATTGGTAAGATACTGCATAAAATACTTCAATTGCAACGGTTCATCTGTTATTTTATTGCATAATTCGCTGCTGGTATACGCCCTTCCGTATTGATATACATGTGTTTGCAGCCATTGATGGATGAGCGTGTAATCACCATTAGCTATCTGGTCTGTTAGCCCCGCATACTGTTTTTGCATACCGGCAAAAAACTGTGCAGCATACAAACTACCCAAACTATAGGTTGGAAAATAGCCAAAGCTCCCGTGGCTCCAGTGAATATCCTGCAGGCAACCGTTTTTATCATCCGGCACATCAACCCCCAGTAAGGTTTTGTACGATTCGTTCCAGAACGATGGGATATCTTTTACATCCACACTTCCCTCTACCAGCTTTTTCTCTAAGGCATACCGGATCATTACATGAAAATGATAGGTCAGCTCATCCGCTTCCGTACGGATAAGGGAAGGCTTTACCTTATTTACCGCGGCAAATAGCTGTTGCGCACCCGCCTGGTTTAACTGTGGAAAGTATTGCCGGATCAGCGGGATATTATGCTCTATAAAAGCTTTATTCCTGCCAATGCAGTTTTCCCAAAGCCGGCTTTGCGACTCATGTATACCCAGGGAGCAATATTCGCCGAGCGGTAACCCGTATTGATTTGCCGGTAACCCCTGTTCATACAAAGCATGACCGCCTTCGTGCAAACAGCTCCATGTCATTGAGGTAAAATCATTTTCATCAATACGGGTAGTAACGCGCACATCGCTGGTATTAAAACTGGTGGTAAACGGGTGTTCTGAAATATCCTGCCTGCCTGCTTCAAAATCGTATCCCATCCGTTTCAGCATATCAAGTCCAAAACGCCATTGAGCGTCCTTATCAAAGTGCTGGTGCAAAAAGCCGTCATCCGGCTGTGGCCTTTGCATAACGGTTGAAAGCAATGATTGCAAGGGTTGCTGCAATTCATCGAATAAGGCATCCAGCCACGCAACCGTGGCGCCTTTTTCAAATTCATTCAACAGCGCATCATAGGGATGCTGCTCAAACCCCAAGATATGCACTTCTTCTTTTTTAAGCCGGATAAGATCACCAAGGCTTTTTTCAAAAACACGGAAATCATTTTGTTTCCGCGCTTCTATCCATGCATGGTAACTCCTGCTGGTAGCTTCAGCAAGCTCACGTACAAATGCCGAAGTATATTTTTTATTCTTCTTATAATCTTCCAGCGTTAATGCCACATTGCGCTGCTGCATGTCAGTAAGTCCGCCCGCTGCCGATAATTCATTCAGTAATGAGCCTAATTTTTCTTCTGCGAAAAGCTGGTGCGCTATTTCGCTGAGCGTGGCCATTTGCTGGCCCCGGAGCGATGCTCCTTTGGCAGGTAAATACGTTTCCTGGTCCCATTGCAAAACCGCCAGTGCATATTTTACATCCGCTATTTTATGCATTTGGGCGGTGTACTGCTCATATAGTTGTTGAGATGTCATACGATTGTTACAAGCAGCTTTCAGCGAATAGCTATCGGCTTTCAGCTTTCAGCACCGATGGTCTGACGCTCCTTCGTTGCGTACCGGCCGCTGCTTTTTTTCTTTCAAATTCCTCCTACCACAAAAGTTTCCCATCCCTCATATTTTCCAAAATAATGTAATGCCAGTTCCCACAGGTACAGGCTTACTTTATCAATGCTGTTATAATCTACTTTATCCGTTCTTGAAATATGCAAGCTGTAAGGGCGATCTTTTACGCCGATTTCTTTACCGGCATTTTCTACCGTAAAGCCGTTGTCCTGCACCACCCCTGCAAATTTTTTCCTGTCTGCCTCTGTTTTAAAAAAGAGAAAATGATCTACTTTACGGGGTGCGGTCAGTTGGTCTCCTTTTGCATGCAGGGCATCCACCATACGCCTGTTTTGTATACGTTCCATTTCTTTTTGGGTAGGATACAATACATTGAGATAATTGCTGAGATCATCATCGCGGTTCACCAGAACAGTCCAGGTATAGGTAGAAAAATGCTGCAAAACAGTTGCAACATGCGTTATACAGTTTGAAGTATCGTTACTGTAAAAATAAAAATCCCTCTTTCCATCCCGGGTATAACGCCCGGTGTACTGTGCGCTTAAAGCACTGCTTAAGCTGTTCACCAGCCCGTTTTCTATACTGTCTAATGTTTTTATTTCATTTCCTGCAGGCATTCCATCAGGTTGCACCCGCTTCATGTTAAGCTGCACAATGATCACGTTCCGTTTTTCCTTAGCTTCGGGGGAATTGCCAAAATCGAGGTCAACAACAACAGACGCCGGCTTATGATTGATTTGCACCACATAAGCGTCCCAGTTGCCTTTATATTGCTGGGCTTTTATTTGCAACAGTGCAATACAGCTAAATAAGAGGAACAGTATTTTTTTCATGATCATATACCGGCAAAGCCGCTAAAAACAATTTCGCAGCAAAGTAATGGCTATTTTTATATTACTTTTTGAAGAGCTATGAAAATTAAGGACATCATTAACGTTTTGGAAAATGCAGCGCCTCCCGCGCTGCAGGACTCCTATGACAATGCCGGCTTAATTACCGGCGATGAACGGCAGTACTGTACAGGTGTGCTTTGTTCGTTAGATGCAACAGAAGCCGTGGTTGATGAAGCCATTGAGCGCAAATGTAACCTGATTGTAGCGCATCATCCGGTTGTTTTTAAAGGGCTGAAACGCATTACCGGCAAAACCTATGTAGAGCGTACGATCATTAAGGCCATCAAAAATGAGATCGCTATTTACGCCATTCACACTAACCTCGACAATATTATTGCCGGCGTAAACGGGCGGATGGCCGACAGGCTGGGGCTCATCAACAGGGCCATATTACAGCCAAAAGCATTAACCCTTAAAAAGCTGTATACTTTTGTGCCCGTTGAGCAGGCCGAAAACCTGCGAACCGCCTTATTTCATGCCGGGGCGGGACATATTGGCAACTACAGCCAATGCAGCTTCAACAGTGAAGGAACCGGCACTTTTAAAGGAGAAGCGGGTACACATCCTTTTGCCGGCGTTACAGGGGAGCTTCATTTTGAAAAAGAAGTAAAAATAGAAGTCATTTTTCCCGCCTGGATAGAGCAAAAACTGGTACAGGCACTTAAGGCCGCGCACCCCTATGAAGAGGTTGCTTACGATGTGGTGCAGCTCGAAAACACCCACCAGCATACCGGCGCCGGACTTACCGGGTTGCTGCCTCAACCTATGGAAGAAAAGGAATTTTTAGGCTTTTTGAAAGAAAGTTTTCAGCTCCGGCTGATACGTCATACCCGCCTTACCGGAAGCCCAATACAAAAAGTAGCGCTCTGCGGAGGAGCAGGTAGCTTTTTGATTTCCAACGCTTTACACGCAAACGCTGATATTTTCATAAGCGCCGATATCAAATACCATGAATTTTTTGATGCTGATAGCCGGATGGTAATAGCAGACATAGGGCATTTTGAGAGCGAGCAATATACGATTGACTTATTGCATGATATTTTGCTGGAAAAATTTCCTACCTTTGCCGTCCTAAAAACAGCGGTAAATACCAACCCGGTCTTTTATTACGCTTAATTCATAAATCGTATAGATCATATGGCCAACGTAAAAGAATTCTC
>NZ_DAOMQT010000053.1:0-1649 GCF_035445465.1 Agriterribacter sp. | reverse complement strand
ATTACGCTTAATTCATAAATCGTATAGATCATATGGCCAACGTAAAAGAATTCTCTGTAGAAGAAAAACTTTCCTCACTCGTTTCTTTGCAAAAAGCAGATTCCAAATTAGATGAAATTAAAATACTGAAGGGAGAGCTTCCTATGGAGGTGCACGACCTTGAAGATGAAATACACGGACTGCACGCCCGGCAAACGCGTGTGGAAGAAGAAATTAACGGTATCCAGGAGTTTATTGAGCAAAAGAAAAATGTTATCAAAGATGCTCAGGCGCTGGTAAAAAAGTATGAAAAGCAGAGTGAGAATGTAAAGAACAACCGCGAATTTGAGGCCATTAACAAGGAAATGGAACTCCAGAACCTGGAGATCAAATTAGCCGAAAAGCATATTAAAGACGCGAACGAAGAAATTGGCGATAAAGCCCGTTTGCTGGAAAGCGCTAAAAAAGCTGTAGGTGCAAAAGAAAGTGTTTTAAAGCACAAAAAAGGAGAGCTTGAAAAAATAATAGCTGATACTGAAAAAGAAGAGAACGAGTTCCACAAAATATCTGCCGAAGCCCGTGAAAAGGTCGAGACCCGTTTGCTGGCATCCTATGAAAGGATCCGTAACAGTTACCGTAACGGGCTGGCTATTGTGCCGGTGCACAGAGACGCATGTGGCGGTTGCTTTAATGCTATTCCGCCTCAACGGCAAAGCGAAATACGCCAGCACAAAAAAATTATTGTATGTGAAAACTGCGGACGTATTTTAATAGACGAGGAACTCTATAACGGCACAGAAGTACAATAAACCAGTGAACTTATTTCAGAAAAAATGCACCGGGATGCCGGTGCATTTTTTGTAGCTGGTAACCGGCCGGGCTTTCATAGTTTATATGTAACTATCAGGTGAGTAACTGAACTGCTAATGGCAAGACAGATACTCCTTCTTTTTTGTACTGCCTTTCACCGTTTGTATTATGCCAACACCAGAAAAAAAATAAACGCTTATCCTGGGTGCATCGTCTAACCGTCAACGGTATAGCTGTATTGAGCACGGGGCAATACTGAAAATGCAGGTCAGGCAACATTTCCACATTTCAAATTCCTACTTTATCTCATCCGCCCATTGCTGCACAAATATCCTTGCCGGTTGTATTACTTCCTTTCCTGCCCGGAAAGCCATTTTCCACCTGTTGCTCTTTCTTTCATAGTCAGGATTTACAAATAGCTGCTTCCCGTTTTTTTCAGTAAGCACTGCATCAAAATCAATGTTGCTGGTTTCATCCAAAAATTGTTGCAGTCTTATCTTTACATATAAAAGATGGTTGGTAGGATAACGGGCTTCCCAATCCTTAAGCATCTTTTCATTGGATTGTTCAATTGCTTTTTGCAATATTTCGTAATTCTTTGTATACGCTTTTATATGTTTATTTTCCGGGTCTTCTGCGTCCTTTAAGTTTTGTTTGGCCGCCTTAAGCGATTCTTCAAACATCGGTTTGGTTTCAGGCGTTGCCTTTTTTATCAGCGCTTCTGCGTTTTGTACAAATTCCTTACCCTGTTTTATCATATTGGCACGCAATTCCGCAGGTGTTTCCGCTTTTTGAAGACCGCCCGGCTTATTCCGTTCTTTCATAGCTGTATATTCGGTAACAAAGCCGCCGGAAATCAC
>NZ_DAOMQT010000052.1:4455-28621 GCF_035445465.1 Agriterribacter sp. | reverse complement strand
TCTGAAACAAATATTTGGTTGGGATTAGTTTTGTTATCCGGTAATCATCTTTAAACGCAACAGCGCTGCATTCTTTACAGCGCTGTTTTTTTTATACCTGTAAAGTATAGTCTCTAAAAAGAAAGGAATGTCATCTGTAGCGTTGGCAAATGAGGTAGGAATAACATGCTTATCCTATCCGAAATTCAACTTAAAATTGGAACTCTTTAAAAATCTCCTTTTTAAAATTATCTCTATAATAAAGACAAAAACTAAATTATTGTCATTATAATAACGAAATTTTTATTAATTTTGTCTTTGTATGAAAGACAAAATAAAAGAAATATTATCGGAATATACAGATAATGAATACTTTGGGAAATTAATTATAAGAGATACGGGCATCCTGCCGGATTTAGAAAAAATTCAGGTAATCATCGGACCGAGACGGGTAGGAAAAACTTCCGCCATGTTTTTAACCATGCATGAATTGAAACAAAAGGAACAGCTTGCAGACGGGCAGATCCTTTATTTTAATTTTGAAGACGAAAGGTTGCAATTCCGGGCGGAGGACCTGGATTTAATCCTGCAGGCGCAAACCGAGCTTTATCCAAATCTAAACCTGCAAGATGTCCGGTTTTTCTTTGACGAAGTACAGGCTGCACCGGGTTGGGAAAAGTTTTTGAACAGGATCAATGAAACCCTCACTAAGAAGATATGGTTTACGGGAAGTAACAGTGCCGTACTTCACACCAAAGTAAAATCTGTAATGAGAGGAAGAAGCCTGGCAAGGGAGCTTCTGCCACTCTCTTTTCGGGAATATTGCCATTTTAGCGGTGTGCAAACCGGTAAGTATGGTAAAGCAAAAACACAAACTATTGTTGCTTTTCAAAAATATTTAGTCTATGGGGGATTCCCTGAAACGGTAACCCTGGATGATAATTTTTTGCACATGTCGTATCTCCAGGAATATTATAATGCCATGCTGCTGAGGGATATCGTGGAATACAATCAATTATCTAATTATAGTTATCTCAGGGCCTTATATCGGCATGCCACCACCACTATCGGGAAAACGGTAAGCATAAGGAGATTATTTAATCAGATAAAGTCGCAAGGTTATACTGCTTCGCTTAACAGCCTGTATGAAGTCATGGACATGGCCGAAAATGCGTATTTATTCAAGCGGATCAGTAAGTTTGACCATTCATTACTCAAATCAGACAAGTCGGATAAAAAAATATACTGGATAGATAATGGCTTATTGAATGCCATTACAATCCAGTACACTTCCAACAAAGGACTATTACTGGAAAATCTGGTCTTTTGGGAACTATACCGAAAATATGGTAATGTGTATAACAATAATGTCTTTTACTACAAAGACGGAACTTCAGAATGTGACTTTATAGTGCAAACACATGAAGAAAAATTAATTCCCGTACAGGTTTGTTGGTCCTTATCAGGCATCGGCACCAAAGACAGGGAATTGAAAGGATTACTTAAAGCCTGCGCTTATTCAAAGAGTCAACAGGCCTGGATAATCTGTGCAGATGAAGAAGATGATTTTGTTTTGGATGGGGTGAATATTAAAATCATCCCCGCCTGGAAATGGCTTTTATTTACCGATGTTTAATTTTCAACTTCGCAATATGCTGCTCAACCTCTCCAATCACCCTTCTCCGCTCTGTCCAAAAAGTCACAAAGATCTTTCAGCATTTTTATGCCCCCCGGCCCCTGTGTCCCGCGAAAAAGGTTTGTATCCTTCCAACTCATTTTCCATCTTTTGGTTTATTTTCCTAATTTCATTAGCATAGCTGTTTTGTCAAACGAAATCAGACCAATGAATATACTCTGGTATTATCTCAAACCGCATCGCTGGCTTATTGCACTTGCGCTTTTATTAGCCGGCGTAGCGCAGTTGCTTACTTTGGTTGACCCGCTGATCTTTGGAAAAATCATTGACGATTACGCTACCAGCCCGGGCAGCAAAACAGAAAAAGAATTAGTGAGCGGCGTAACCTTCTGGCTGCTGGTGGCTGTTGCCATAGCACTCCTGGCACGGCTTGCCAAAACCCTACAGGATTATGTGATGCGCCTTGCAGTGCAAAAATTTGGCATGCAGATATTCAACGACGGGCTAAAACAAACCCTCCGCCTTTCCTTCCAGGAATTTGAAGGACAAAGAAGCGGGGAAACGCTTTCCGTGCTGCAAAAAGTAAGAACCGATACCGAACGGTTCATCAATGCATTTATCAATATCCTTTTTTCTTCGCTCATCGGCATTGGCTTTTTAATATGGTATGCCATTACCAAACACTGGCTGCTGATACCGGTTTTTGTTATTGGCGTAGTGGTATTGGGCGGGCTAACCGGGCTGCTGAGCAGGAAAATAAAAACCCTCCAGCGCTCTATCAACCGTGAAACCAACCAAATGTCGGGCGCCATCACCGAATCGCTCCGTAATATTGAACTGGTTAAAAGCCTCGGACTTACCTATCCCGAAATAAGAAGGCTGAGAGATCATACAAAAAAAATATTCGACTTAGAGATACAGAAAGTGAAAAAAGTACGGATGCTCAGCTTTTTGCAAAGCTCGGCGCTCACTTTATTACGACAGTCTATTTTGTTTATTTTATTATGGCTCATCTTCCGGCATGTGCTCACTACGGGTGAACTGATCAGTATGCAATTCATTTCCACTACTATTTTTGGGCCGCTGCAAGACCTGGGCAATATCATTCTTTCGTACCGCGAGGCCGAGGCGTCTATCATGAATTTTGACAAACTGATGAAAAAGCCGGTGGAAGCCAGGCCCGAGGAGCCGGTTGCTATTGGCCCGTTAGAGTCCATGCGTTTTGAGCATGTGGTGTTTCGCCATGCCAGCGCTTCGGTAAACGCTATTGATGATATTTCTTTTGAGCTGAAAAGTGGTGATACCATCGCGTTCGTTGGTCCTTCAGGATCCGGCAAATCTACCCTGGTGAAACTATTGGTGGGCTTGTACCGGCCTGTAAAAGGCGGTATCTATTTTAATAATATCCCGTCAGCTCAGATCCGCTATAATGAAATGCGCCGCCAGATTGGATTTGTAACGCAGGACACGCAATTGTTTTTTGGAACCATAAAAGAAAATTTACTGTTTGTAAAACCCGGTGCAACCGATGAAGAAATATTACACGCTTTGCACCAAGCTTCCTGCGATGGCATGCTGGCCCGTTCCGGGAAGGGAATAGACACGGTTTTAGGCGAAAGCGGTATGAAATTGTCGGGCGGCGAAAAGCAGCGTATCGCCATTGCCAGGGCGTTGTTGCGGCATCCGCGGCTGCTGATCTTTGATGAAGCTACCTCCGCGCTGGACTCCCTTACCGAAGAAGCCATCACGGAAACCATCAAATCCATATCCGCGCAAAGAGACCCGATTACAATTTTAATAGCACACAGGCTGTCCACCATTATGCATGCCGATACGATTTATGTGCTGGAAAGAGGAAAGGTTACTGAGTCGGGCAGTCATGATTTCCTGGTAGAAAAAAAAGGATTGTACTATGCCATGTGGCGGCAGCAAATTGGCGAAAGACGAAGCGAACCTGTGGTAATGCCCGATGATAATAATGAAACAGAAGAGGTAGGAACACAATAGAAAAGCAAATTCCTATGTGTAACTATGTACCTATGATCCTATGTGTTCCAATAAAAATAAGGGGTATGATAAAACCACATAGGCACATAGGAACACAATAGCAAAAAGCAAATCCCTCTGTGCAACTATGTGTCTCCTATGATCCTATGTGTTCCAATAAAAAAACACGGTTATGGTAAACCACATAGGCACATTAGGCACATAGGAACACAATAGAGGAAAGTAAATCCCTGTGTGCAACTATGTACCTATGATCCTATGTGTTCCAATAAAAAATACGAGGTATGATAAAACCACATAGGACAATAGGAATATAGGAACACAATAGCAAAAAGCAAATCCCTATATGTACCTATGACCCTCCTATGTGTTCAAATAAAAGTACTGGGCACGGTAGAAACACAGAAATCTGTGTGAATCTATAGAGTATTTTTTATTATCACTTATCAAAACAGGTTTTCTGAACAAAAATCCGGGTGAATAGAGGATGATTTTATCCTTTATTATCATTAGCTTTATAAAAAATATTTTAGAGAGTGCGCCGGACTGCAATTTTTTCAATTTTCCTGTTTATTGGCTTGGGAGTGCTGTTTATACAGGCTTGCAGGGAACAGGATAATCAAAAGAAAATACTACCGGTGCCCAAAGCAAAGCCGGCCGATTTAGGCTCTGTTTCAGCGCTCCCTTTATCCTACGCTTCGCCAGCAGACAATCCCATAACGGAAGAGAAAGTAGAATTGGGCCGCCTGCTTTTTTATGACCCCATTCTTTCGGGCAATAAAGACGTTTCCTGCGCTTCCTGCCACCATCCCGAATTTGGTTATGCCGAAAGCCTTGAGCTGCCAATTGGTGTAAATGGAAGGGGATTTGGGTCTGAACGGCATTTTGTTCAGCCCAATGATATCCCATTTTCCAAAAGAAACGCGCCGGCTTTGGTAAATACCGCGTTTAACGGTATTGATGTAAATGGCAACTATATGCCTGAAGAAGCACCCATGTTCTGGGATTCCAGAGTGAACAGCCTGGAGGTGCAGGCGTTGCAGCCTATTAAGCAGTTGGAGGAAATGCGGGGCCGGCATATCGGAGAACACGATATTTTGCAGGTAGTTGTTAAAAGATTAAAGGCTATCCCTGAATATAAGCGGCTGTTTAAAGTAGCCTTTAATGAAGAGGAGGAGGCTATAACGGAAACAAACCTGGGAAAGGCATTAGCCAGCTTCCAGCGCTCTTTAGTGGCCAACAATTCCAGGTTTGATGAATTTATGCGCGGTAATCCCGCCGCATTAACCCAATCTGAAAAAGAGGGAATGCAATTGTTCATGGAGTCGGGATGTGCCCGTTGCCATAACGGACCTATGCTTTCCGATTTTAAGCCCCATGTGCTGGGTGTTGCGGATAATGAAAAGCTGGGAATAATTGATTCCGGGGTCAATAACAGCTTTGCTTTCCGCACGCCAACGCTGAGGAATTTACGGTTTTCGGCGCCGTATATGCATAGCGGCAAGTTAAAAACACTGGAACAGGTATTAACTTTTTACGAAGACCTGCACGGTAAGGCGTTGCCCAATGCAAATATAAAAAAAGAACAGTTGGATACGCTGGCTATTCAAACCAGGGTAGCGTTCAAAAATATCCCCCGCATTGTTGAGTTTTTAAACACGCTCAATGATGATAAGTATGACAGGAAAATACCGGATGCCGTGCCCAGTGGGTTGAGCGTTGGCGGCAATATCAAATAACAACACCTATATTTACGGAAATAATGTGCAATGATACATGAAAAAAATTGGTATACTGTCTGATACCCATGGCTACCTTGATGAAAGCATACTGGCTCATTTTGAACATTGCGATGAAATATGGCATGCCGGCGACTTTGGAGGAAACGCTGTTGCAGACAGGTTGAAAGCGTTTAAACCACTTCGGGGCGTATATGGTAATATTGACACGCAGGATATAAGCAACAGGTATCCTGAAAAGCTTCATTTTACGGTAGAGCAGGTGCATGTTTTTATGCAGCATATCGGCGGTTACCCTGGAAGGTATGCGCCGGGCGTAAAAAAGGAGATCGTGCAGGCAGGATCTACATTATTTATTAGTGGACACTCGCATATTTTAAAGATAATCTATGATGACCAGGTCAATTGTCTGCATATTAACCCGGGAGCAGCGGGCAGGCAGGGCTGGCAAAAGGTAAGGACGATCGTACGGCTGGCAATTGATGGTAATACGATGAAGGATTGCGAAGTTATAGAACTGGGAAAAAAATAAGAGAAAGGGAGAGAGGTACGGAATGTGTTTGGCTTTGTTTCCCCTGTTTATACCTGTTCTGTAGCTTTATCAAAAGTTAATACGGGTATTTTTGAAGCATAGGATAATAACTTATTCGTGATCCTGTTCCATAAACCGGGTAAGCGAAACTCTTTTACAGACTGCCCCAGGATAAGATCAGCATTAATTCGTTTTGAAAAATCAAGTGTGCTCTTGGCTAAGTTCTTTCCTTCCAACAAAAAACATTGAACTGGGATGGTAGAAACGCTTTGTACCAGCTCGAGCGTTTTATCCAATATATTGTTTTCGCTGTGGCTGATATAACTTCTTAGTGATACGAGGTAAACGGTTGATTTGAAGGAACGCGCCAGCATGGTAGCCAGTTTAATCCTTTCAACCGGGATATCATTATGGAGGGGTAAAACTATTTTTTTGAAATGGCTCACCAGGCCGCTGGACCTGACCGCCAGTATGGGAATATTGGTTTTGCGGGCCAGCAGGCTTATGGAGATGGAGGATATAATTCTTTCCAGCAAATTAAATTTCGACAGGCCAAGCACCACCATGTCCATGTTATACGATTCAATGTATTGTTTGAGCTGCGCCTGCGGGTGACCCTGCAAAAGGCTGATCTCGATCTCGCCGTCTCCGCAAAGCTGGCTCTTATAAGCGGCTTTTAATGTGGCAAGCTTCTCACGGCAGGCCTGCATATTAATATGCGATGCGTATGGCGTAAAGCGGCTGGCATCTATGGGTATTAACGGGAAAACAGGCTTAAAAACAACGTGTACCAGGTGAATATTACAATTAAAATTATTAGCCAGCTCAATGGCTTTGGTAATGGCCCATTTGTTTTTGGCCGTAAAATCAACCGGAACCAGAATGTTGTACAGTTTGTTTTGCATAGTAAAAGGTTTTAAATTTTAAAGTTTTCAACATGGATATGGAAAAGCACCTCAGGCTATGTTCAGCAAGGGTTTAAAGGATTTTTCTTTAATGGTAATATAGGCAATTTTTTCCAATAATTCATCGCTTGTGCAAAAAGCAACGCCTTTACCGGCATGTGTCAGAATGCACCTGTCTTCCCGGTCATCGCCCACAACTATACAATTTTTTAATAATACATTATATTTATCACAAGCGTATTGTAATGCGTTCGTTTTGCAGTAGGCATGTCCGCAAATGCTTTCGGGAGAAGCAAAGAAATAGGAAGGCATATTTACTTCACCTGTAGCCTTTCCTTCATAAAAATCGAGCTGGTTGGCATAGGAAAAGTCGCCGCCAATATTCTGACGTACATAATTGGCAATGAGCAGGTAACTATGGCTGATAACACCCACGATGTATTCTTTTTCTTTCAATGCCTGTACTACAGCCTGAATATCTTTTACCATTTCTATATCCGACACAATATTAAGCAGGTCATCCATTGTTTTACCTTTCAGCAACAGTCCTATGCGTTTGGTAAGAATGATAGGATCCTTTTCATTAAATCTCAGCTCTTCCAACTGGCGTGTAAATCCAAAAGCAGCGGCGCATTCATCAATAAAACGGCCATTAAAAATGATGTCATCCAGGTCAAATACAATGAGCTTATGATACCGCGAAAGATCTTCTTTCAGGGTATTATGCATTTCCCGCTGGATCGTTTCTATAGAAGATATCTCTTCTTCGGGCATGTTAAATTCTGATTGCGGTTGTGCCTTGGCAATAATGGCCCGGGATACCTCCTTGCTCATTTTCCCAAGGCTTTCCCAGGGCTTGCTCTTATTTTCTATATAGCCGATATTAACTTCTTTGATCCTGGCCTTCATCAGGTACATATCAATTAAAATACCTATATCTACGCCGTAATCATTAAAGAACTCAATCCTGTTAAAGAATTTTTTTCTTCCGGCGATCATTCCGCTCAGTGGCTGCGAAAAGCCGGATAAGCCAGGGTAATATATATTAAGTAAAGGTTTGGCTACCAGTTCTGTTACCCTTCCTGCATTTCTGGCAAATGTAGCTTTCACAAAATCTGCTTCGTCATTTATTAAAGGCGTAGCCAGCAGGTTAATGGTATCTTCAGGGTAAGGGTCTATATCTCCGTCGAGGAAAAGCAGGATTTCATGTGCTGCCTTTTGAATGCCTTCCTTCATAGATATGCCTTTTCCCTTTATTTTACTATTGATAACTTTGGCGCCGGCAGCCAGTGCTATGGCAACCGTTTCATCGTCAGAATTGTCATCAACCACAATTACCTCTCCTGCCAATACATTGTTCAGACAAAATCGTACGATGTTGCCAATTGTTTCTGCTTCATTCAGTGTGGGTATGATGATAGTAACCATTAATGCTTCCTGGTTTAAATATTAAGCTCATTATATATATAGCGGCCGCCGTAAGTTACATAACCCCTGGTAAATCAAAAGCTATACCTTAAAATATAAATCTCCGATTAATTCGCATGTGATAATTACAGGGTAATCGCTCGTATTGGTTAAATACAGGAAATAAAAAAATCCCGAAGTTTTCGGGATTTTTAAAATAAATGAGGTGAACAGGTATTATTTAATATTCGTTGTTATAATCTCTTTTGTTATAGCCACCACGGTCGCGATCGCGATATCCACCGCCTCCGCCGCCTTTATTGTAGCCACCGCCGCCTCCGCCGCCAAAGCTTCTCTTTTTAAAACCGCCGCCACCGCCTGGTTTAGCTGGTCTTTCCTGAGCTTCATTGATGACGATTTTTCTTCCCAGTATCTCCTTGTCGTAAAGGCTGCTGAGCGCATTTTGCGCTTCAGTATCATTTTCCATTTCTACAAATCCAAATCCTTTGCTTCTTCCGGTTTCGCGGTCTTTAACAATTTTGATGGAACTAACGGTACCATACTGTTCAAATAGATTTCTAAGGTCGTCCTCTGTCATTGTCCAGGAGAGGTTGCCTACGTACAGGTTCATTGTAACTAAAATTTAAAAAGTGAAAATTGAAAAAATAGTAATGGAAACTTAGTCGCTACAATGATCTGAGAACCGGAGGTTAGCCGTAAAACCAGCCAGAATAGGAACTAATGGTGCATTACTGCATTGTGAAGATAATGTTTTCCAAAATAATACCATATAAAATGGAATATATTTATATAAATTCTATTAGTAGTAAAAACTCCTGTTATGCAATAAAAGATAAATATAAAAGGAGGCTGATTATTGCCAGCCTCCTTCGTTTAATGGTAATTACTTATGAGCATTATTCCGCTACTACTTCAAAGCTTAACTCGGTTTCATTTCCGTTACCGAAGTCAATTTTAGCTTTGTACGATCCCAGCTCCTTTACCTCTTCCAAAATATGGATGCGGCGGCGGTCTATTTCGTATCCTTTCTGATCGCGGATGGCACGGGCAATTTGAACGGTAGTTACGCTACCGAAAATTTTACCTGAAGTACCTGTTTTGGCTCCAATGCGCAATGGGCTTTCATTAAGTTTACTAATTACCAGGTTAATTTCAGCCAGTAATTTTGCTTCCTTCTTCTTTAGCTGCTTCAGCTTTTCTTCCAACTGCTTAAGGTTAGAAGGAGAAGCTTCAATAGCAAATTTCTGGGGGATAAGATAATTGCGTGCATAACCGCTCTTTACCTTTACCTTTTCGTTGGCTGAACCTAAGTTATCTACGTCTTGTATTAAGATTACTTCCATGATTGCCTCCTTACTTTAAAAGATCAGTTACATACGGCAATAGCGCCATTTGACGGGCTTTCTTTATCGCTTCTGATACTTTACGCTGGTATTTGAGTGAATTACCGGTAATGCGGCGGGGTAACATTTTACCCTGCTCATTCAGGAACTTTTTCAAAAACTCCATGTCTTTGTAATCAATGTACTTAATACCGTACTTCTTGAAGCGGCAGAATTTTTTCTTAGGCTTTTCCGTTTTGATAGCCGTAAGGTATTTGATTTCATTAGCTTTTGCCATACTATTCAGCCTCCGCTTTTTCGTTTTTGTAACTTACACCACTTCTCTTTCTGGCATTGTACCCGACGGCGTATTTATCGAGTTTGGTAACCATGTGACGTAATGCCTGCTCGTCACGAAGCAGTTGAATCTTCAAAGTTTCATTGAAGGTGGATGGCGCAGTAAATTCCACAACCCAGTAAATACCCGTGGTTTTTTTCTGGATGGGATACGCCAGTGATTTCAACCCCCAGGGGTTCGAATACACCGTTTCACCGCCGGCTTCGGCAATAAGATCAGTATATTTTTTCTGAGCCGTTTTAAACTCCTCGTCGCTCAGAACAGGGGTAAAAATCACCATCAATTCATAATTGTTCATTACCCTGAAATTTGGTTAAAAAAAAATATGGGGTGCGAAGGTAGCTTTTTTTGTTATATCCGGAGAATTATTTGTGAAGGTTTAAGGCATAAGGTGTAGGGTTTAGGGTAATACATGCAAGCAGACCTTAAACCTTACGCCTTCCACCTCATTGCCAACCTGTCAGTAAACCAGCTAATGGCATTTTATTTGTCGGGTGCTTAACGCTATTTATCACTTAACCGATTAAACATTATGGAAAAAGGAAACATCAGGGTACAAACGGAAAACATATTTCCCATTATTAAGAAATTTCTTTATAGCGAGCATGATATTTTTTTAAGGGAACTGGTGAGTAATGCCGTTGACGCCACGCAAAAACTGAAAACACTCTCTTCTATCGGCGAAGCTAAGGGTGAGCTGGGTGAGCTGCGTATAGATGTGAAGCTCAATGCCGAAGCTAAAACCCTTACCATTTCGGATAAAGGCGTGGGCATGACTGCTGCGGAAGTAGATAAATACCTTAACCAGGTGGCATTTAGCGGAGCGGAAGAATTTTTGGAAAAATATAAAGGACAGGCTGAAAATAATATTATCGGTCATTTCGGGCTGGGGTTTTACTCTTCCTTTATGGTGAGCGATAAAGTGGAGGTAATAACCCAATCTTATCAGCAGGATAAGCCTGCCGTAAAATGGGAGTGCGATGGCAGCCCGGCGTTTACGCTTGAAGAAGCTGACAAAATGGAAAGAGGTACTGATATTGTGTTGCATATTAATGAAGAAAGCAATGAATTTCTGGAAGCGGGCAGGATAAGACAAATTCTTGAAAAATTTTGCCGGTTTTTACCCGTGCCTATATTTTTTGAAGAAAAGCAGGTCAATAATACCACTCCGGCATGGACAAAAAAGCCATCTGACCTTACTACTGAAGATTACCAGAATTTTTATAAGGAGCTATATCCTTTTAACGAAACGCCGTTATTTTGGATACACCTGAATGTTGATTATCCTTTTAACCTTACCGGAATTTTGTATTTCCCCAAAATAAAGCAGAGTTATGAAATACAAAAAGATAAGATACAGTTGTACAGCAACCAGGTTTTTGTTACCGAAGAAGTGAAAGATATAGTGCCGGAATTTTTGATGCTCCTGCAGGGCGTTATTGATTCGCCCGATATACCGCTCAATGTAAGCCGCAGCTATTTGCAGGGTGACCCTAATGTTAAGAAAATCAACAATCATATCACTAAAAAAGTTGCAGATAAATTAGAGGAAATTTTTAAAAAGGATAGAAAGGAATTCGAAGAAAAGTGGGAGCATATCGGGTTGTTTGTGAAGTATGGTATGATGACCGACGATAAGTTCTTTGAGCGGGCCAACTCGTTTCACATTTTTGAAGATGTGGAAGGAGGAAAGTTCTATACCCTTGAAGAATACAAAATGGCTACGGAAGTTCTTCAGAAAAATAAAGACGGCAAGGTGGTAATATTGTATACCACCAACCCTGTGCAGCAGGATGCGTATGTTCGGCAGGCCAAAGCCAAAGGATATACGGTGGTGAAAATGGAAACCTTAGTTGACGCTGCATTTATAAGCCAGGTAGAAAACAAATGGGAAAACGTGCATTTTACGCGCGTTGATGCAGACATTGCCGATAACCTTATTGATAAGCAGGAGCACAACGAAACGGTGTTGAATAAAGATGAGGTGAAGGCGTTGGAGCAACTGTTTGATCTGAAGATGCCCGAAATTAACATGTCTGTTGAAGTGAAAGGCTTGAGCCCGGAAGCGCCGCCTGTGGTGGCTACCCGGCCGGAGTTTACCCGCCGCATGAAAGATATGGCTGCCGCAGGCGGACCCATGGCGGCTTTTTATGCTACTATGCCCGATGAGGTAACGCTTACGGTAAATGGCAATCATGCGGTATTTCAGCAAATACTCAGTGAAACCGATGCAGACAAAAAAGGAAAATTCGTGCACAACCTGGCCGACCTGGCCTTATTGTCGCAGGGATTGCTGAAAGGCAACAGCCTTACTGATTTTATTAACCGTAGCGTGGAGCTGATGGGTGGCGATAAGAAAAGTAAAATTATTGTTGAAAGCTAGTGTTTATCATTAAGTGACGTATTTAATAGAGGCTGTCTCAAAAGGACCGGTATAGAAGATATGCCACTAAGACACAAGGGCACAAAGCCTTGATTTTCAGGTTTTATTTTTTTTGTGTTTTCGTGACTTAGTGGCAAAATATTACTTTTGAGACAGCCCCTATTATCTTTGATAATTTACGCTTAACTTAACCGGCTTTGGCTTTCGTTATAAAATTATTTCAGGCAATGGATTACAGGATTGCCGCGGAAGCAGGATGCTGCATTTCCTTTTTCAATATAACACCATCTAACCACTTTAATTTTCTTTTGCGGTATACCGGTTCATATTCAAACTCAAAAAAAGTTTCTACGTGCTTTGGGCTCACGTATAAAAAGTAAATGGTGCGGGGATGCCGGGCTGTTGAAATATTAACCTTTTCAAGAAAGCGGGAGATAATTTCATCACTGAAAGGATTGAACAAAAAGAAAACGCTTTCGTTGGGCTGAATATCATAATCAAGCACGTTCTGGCAATGCAGCCCATATTCCATTTGTGGAAATTGCACACGCAATTGCTGTAAATGCTGTTCCGCAACGCTGCAAACTTCTTTAGCGAAATCAACGCCCGAAATTTTGGTGAATCCGTAATGAGCGGCTACCACCATTGCCCTGCCTTTTCCGCAGCCGAGGTCTGTAAATGATGTTTCACCGGCAATGGTACGCAGCCTGCTGAGCAGCGCTTCCAGTATAAAATAATTTACCGCTTCATATCTTGATGACTGCGAAAGATTGCCGTTGGTGATCGTGAGTTCAGATAGCTCAACGGGTTTTGAAGTAGCGATCCCGTATTTTTTTTCTCCTCTTACTTCGTGCCATAATATAAAGCCGGCAAGCACAGGGTTCCAGTTGACCGAAAAATACCAGAAAAGCTTTATATAGTTAAACCACTTTTTCAATTCAGGGCTGGTCTGAAATCAATAATTTTTAATTGCAGGCTTTTTTCTCCATTCCATTCGTTTTCATTTATAGTAAAAACAAGATCAACGGGTTGTTTGGATTGCAGTAAGCTAAAACGATCTGCCATATTAAACCCTATACCGCTTATGGTGGTGTTATTTTGTTTTACGGAGAATTTGATATGCTGTTCTTTCACCACTCTTGAATAACCGGTGTCGGTAATATTCCGGCATATAAATACAGGACGCAGGTTTTCTGGACCGAAAGGCTCCATCTGGGAAACTATTTTGTAAAAAACGGGTTTAATATCGGCGAGCTCAATGGCAGCGTCAATGGTAAGTACGGGAACCAGTTGCGCGGGTTCAATTTGGATGGTTACCACTTCTTCAAACTTCCTGCTAAAGGCTTCCACCTCACCGGGAAGCATCGTCATACCCGCGGCGGCAAAATGTCCGCCATATCCTAATAAATGCTGGCGGCATGCATGGATGGCTTCGTACAGGTTAAAGCCGGGCACACTCCGGGCGCTGCCGGCCACTATTTCGCCGCTTTGCGTTAGCACCACGGTAGGACGGTAATATTTTTCAATAAGCCTGGAAGCCACGATGCCCACCACTCCTTTATGCCAGTGCGGCTGGTAAACCACTGTTGTTTTTCGTTGTATGAGTATCTCATCGTTCTCAATAATGCTTAAAGCCTGTTCGGTAATGCTGCTGTCGGCTTCCTTTCTGTCGTCATTGTCGGAGTGAAGCATACCGGCATATTCAATGGCTTTTGTATAGTCTTCCTCAATAAACAACTGAACGGCTTTCCGGGCATCATCCATGCGCCCTGCCGCATTGATACGCGGAGCGATAACAAAAACGAGGTTATTAATATGCATCTCCGACTTTTGAAGCCCGCTTAATTCAATAAGCGCTTTTATGCCGGGGGAAGGATTTTCATTTACCTGTTTTACGCCATAATAGGCAAGTATCCTGTTTTCTCCCGTCATGGGCACAATATCGGCGGCAATGGCAGTGGCAACAAGGTCAAGGTAATGAAAGCAATCCGCTTCGTTGAGTCCTAAATGCCTGCTTAAGGCGCAAATGAGCTTAAATCCCACCCCGCAGCCGCAAAGTTCTTTATAAGGATAGGGGCAGTCTTTTTGCTTGGGGTTTAATATGGCAACTGCCGGCGGCAGGTCTTCATCGGGTAAATGGTGATCGCAAACAATAAAATCAATGCCTTTTAACTTTGCATAACGGATCAGGTCGGCAGATTTAATGCCGCAGTCCAAAGCTATAATGAGCGTAATATGGTTTTCACCGGCAAAATCAATACCTTCTTTGGAAACGCCGTAGCCTTCGCGGTAGCGGTGGGGGATATAAAACCGGATGTTTTCGGGAATATAAATTTTTTGCAGAAAGCGAAACATGCAGGAAACCGCTGTAGTGCCATCCACATCATAATCGCCAAATACAAGGATATGTTCGTTTTTTTCAAAAGCGGCAGTTATCCTTTGCACCGCCCTGTACATGTCTTTCATTAAAAACGGATCATGCAGGCCGGATAATTGCGGACGGAAATAGCTTTTAGCTGCTTCATAGGTTTCTATTCCTCTTTGCACCAGTATTTTGCAAAGCACGGGATGTATTTTAAGGACATCGGCTAACTGCGCTGCTTTCCCTTCCGGCGCCTCCAGTATATGCCATCTTTTTTCCATTTGGTGTTTTTACATGCTTAATGCTTTCTGTCTGTAGTGTAATTTACCATTTCTTCCAATGCATCGCGTATTTCCGAAGGGGGAAATTCATGCAATACGGAAAGGGCCTTGTCCCTGTATTCGAGCATCTTTTGCATACCGTATTCTATTCCCCCGGCCTGCTTTACGTTTTCAATTACATAGTTCACTTTTTCTTTTCTGCGGTTCTGGTTCTTTATGATGTATATCAGTTCCCTGCGTTTTGAGGAACCCGCATGGTTAAGCGTATATATTAAAGGAAGGGTAAGTTTTTTTTCTTTGATATCGTTACCGGTTGGTTTGCCAATGCTGTCGGTGCCGTAATCAAAAAGGTCGTCCTTTATTTGAAAAGCCATGCCTGTATATTCTCCAAACTGCCTGAGCTTTTCAGTAATATCCTCATTTTCAGCGGCCGACCATGCTCCTGCGGCGCAGGCTGATGCCAGTAATGAAGCTGTTTTTGTTTTAATGATCTCAAAGTAAATATCCTCGTCCATATTCAACCCCCGTGCTTTTTCAATTTGCAGCAGCTCTCCCTCGCTCATTTGGCGTACGGCGTCGGAAAGAATATGGAGTATGCGGTAATCCTGCCCGTTCAGGGATAAGAGCAGTCCTTTGCTCAGCAAATAATCGCCTACCAAAACAGACACTTTTGTTTTCCACAACGCGTATGTAGAAAAAAATCCCCTTCTTTCGTAGGATTCATCCACCACATCATCGTGCACCAGGGTGGCCGTGTGTAATAATTCCACAAGCGAAGCTGCCCGGTAAGTAGCGTCATTGATCCCCCCGGCAAGCCTGGCCGAAAGCAGCACAAACATAGGACGGAGTTGTTTTCCCTTGCGTTTTACAATATATTGCATTATCCTGTCGAGCAGGGGAACATTGCTTTTAACTGATGCCCTGAACTTTGATTCAAAGATGGCCAACTCATCCGCTATGATTTTCTTTGCTATATTCATCTTATAAAAAAAAGGCATAAATGTTGTAACAAGTTGTATGTTACATACACAGGTAAAACACTGCAAGTTAGCAGTGTAATTTATTATTTTTAAAAAATTTGGTATTTGCGGGTCAATCAATACTTTTGCATATTACTTTTTTGCAAGACTACCGTATTCATTCACTAATTTTAGACGTTATGGCAACCAGAAGAAATTTATTGCTACTTGGGATTTTTACTTTGCTAACCTCGTACCTGTTTGCCCAGGAAACTACTGGTAGCTATGACTGGAGAGATTCTTCCCTGATTCCTTCCAAAAGACTGGGGCAGCATAATGAGTTTTTAAATAATCAATACAATTTTCCCGCAAAACCAAGAAACCAGTGGGAACTTGGGGTAAAAGTGGGTACGTTTAATATATTGGGAGATGTGGCGTCACAGTTCCCTACACCCGGATTTGGCGTGCATGTAAGAAAATCGCTCGGTTACCTGTTCTCTTTAAGAGCTGAATATGTGTATGGTAAAGCAAGCGGTGTAAACTGGAAAGAACGCACCAGCGGCTTTGCTGATCATTGGCGTAATGCGGGCTATGGTACCGGGCAAACTGTTTTTGATAATTACAAAGCCAATGTACAGGATCTGTCGCTGCAGGGTGTATTCACTTTCAACAATATACGCTTCCATAAAGGCAAAACCGGCTTTGTTGTATATGCGCTCGCAGGCATAGGCGCTACCATATATGAAACGAAAACCAATGTTACAACAGATGCTAACGCTTTGTATAATTTCAGTACAATTGGGGTTAGCAATGTTTATAAAGAAAGAAGGCAAACCATCAAGGACGTTAAAAACCTGTTAGATGCAGGAAGCTATAACATACTTGCAGAAAATGAAGGAAATGCCAGGGCCAAGCTTTTTGGAAAAACACTCCGTTTCTCCAGAACTTTTGGAGCCGGTGTTGCTATTAAATTAAGCGACAGGCTAAATCTTGCTTTGGAAGACAGGCTGACCTTTATAGGCGATGACCTGCTGGATGGCGTTCGCTGGCAAAATGTAAGTGATCCGGGTAATCCTAATACCGGCAGAGTGCTTACCCCCAGCAATGACGTATATAATTATGCCAGTTTAGGCTTAAATATTAATATAGGCTCCAGGGCTGTTCAGCCTTTGTGGTGGCTCAACCCCCTGGATTATGCATACAGCGAGCTGAACTCGCCCAAGCACATGAAAATACCCAAGCCCGTATTGGATGATTCAGATGGCGATGGTGTGGCAGACCAGTTTGATATGGAGCCCAATACACCTGCCGGCGCAGCGGTTGATTCACATGGGGTGAGCAGGGATACAGATGGCGACGGCGTACCCGATTATAAAGATAAAGAACTTATTACCCCAACCATTTGCCAGCCGGTGGATGCTGATGGTGTAGGCAAGTGTCCATGTCCCGACGAATCATGCTTCGAAGGCTATGTAGGTAAAAGAGGCGGTAGCGATTGCGGAATAGGCGACTTACCCAGCATCTCCTTTAATGCTAAAGTATATAGAATATCCGGCGACGCAGAAGCTGTTCTGGCCAATGTGGCAGAACGCCTGCGCCAGAATCCTAATTGCAAAGTGGTAGTAACAAGCTATACCTGCGAACCTTCCAAATCGTCGCAGCAGTTAAGCTGGGACAGGGTTAATGTGGTAATCAACTACCTGGTGGAAAAACAGGGTATCAGCTCAGACCGGTTAATATTTAAATATGGCGAAATCGGCGGAGACTGTAATACGGTAGATCTCAGGGCTGCAGATACAGGAGATGAAGGTCCGAATACCGTTCCTGCACCGCATCCTAACCTGAGAAGGAGAGGATAATAAATTGATAATCAGTAATTAAATATAATTTTAAAAAACTGGCTCAGTCAAAAACTGCAGCCAGTTTTTTTATCGATACCTTAACGTCTTGCTAAATATGAGAAGTTTATATTTATTCCCGCGGATTGTATTATAAAACAATTATTTTTGCCCGCCTTTTATGAGAATAATCAAATACCTTTTTTTGCTGGTTGGTGCAGTTTGTTTGCTTTCTTCCTGCTCTAAGTTTTCTAAAGTAATGAAAAGCAAGGACTATGAGTATAAGCTCCGGATGGCTGATCAATACTTTGTAAAGAAAAAATACCGCTTTGCACAGCAGTTATACGAAGATTTATTTCCTGTGTACAAGGGTTCCAACAAATTTGAAGACATCCATTATAAATTTGCTTACTGCGCCTATTATCTGAAAGATTATATCAGCGCTGAAAATCTTTTTAAGAGCTTCCTCGAATATTTCCCTAATAGTGCAAAAGCGGAGGAAGTAGATTTCATGCATGCTTTCTGCTACTTTAAACAGTCACCCAAGCCTGAACTGGATCAAACCAATACCATTAAAGCAATGGGGCAGATGCAAACATTCATTAATACGCACCCGGGATCGGAGCGGAATAAGGAAGCGCAGGAAATTATTGAACAATGCTATAGTAAGATGATAACCAAGGATTACAGCAGTGCAGAGTTGTATTATAACCTTGGACAGTACAAGGCGGCAGCCATCTCCTTCAGCACCTTGCTGAACAGTTACCCGGACGCGCCCAATGCAGATGAATTTAAGCTTTGGGTAGTGAAGTCTTACTACAGGTATGCCGCTATGAGCATACCAGACAGGCAAAATGAACGTTATGGACAGGTAATTGAGGAGGCACAGGACTTCCAGGACAGGTTTCCTGAAAGTAAACTATTGAAAGAAGCGGAACGTTACTTAACTTTGTCGCAAAATAATCTAAAAACTATTTCTCAATGAGCAGATTAAGAAAGCAATGGGGTGCAAATACCACCACTAATGTAGTAGAAACGAAGAATGTGGTTGACATTAAGAATAAAACAGGTAATTTATATGAGTCTATTGCCATTATCGGCAAAAGAGCCAACCAGATCAATATTGCGCTTAAAGAGGAGCTGCATAATAAATTAGAAGAATTTGCCAGCCATACAGACAGCTTAGAAGAGATTCATGAAAATAAGGAGCAGATAGAAATATCCAAGGCATATGAAAGAATGCCTAACCCGGCATTATTGGCCACGCAGGAATTCTTTGATGATAAAATTTATTATCGTAAAAGTGATAATGACCTGTTCAGTTAAAATTTTACCGGATCTCTCTTTTTAAACTCTTTTGCGGCAATTAATACCTGCCGCTTTTGTATTTTTAGGGAGCATGTGATACAGTTAACCGGGGCAATCTTTACCGCAAGAATTTTTAAAATGTTATTAAAGGGAAAAAAAATCGTACTGGGTGTTACGGGTAGCATTGCTGCCTATAAGTCAGCGCTCATTGTAAGAGCGCTTATTAAGGAAGGCGCCGAAGTAAAAGTGATCATGACGGCAGCCGCAAAAGACTTTATCTCCCCGCTTACCCTGTCAACGCTTTCAAAGCATCCCGTGCTCATTGATATCTTTAGGGAAGATACCTGGTCCAACCATGTGATGCTGGGCCGCTGGGCCGATATTATGCTGGTAGCGCCCTTAAGCTGTAATACGCTTGCCAAAATGACGGCAGGGCTTTGCGATAATTTATTACTGGCTGTTTATCTTTCCGCTACCTGCCCGGTAATGCTTGCCCCCGCTATGGATGAAGATATGTGGAAGCACCCGTCTACCCACCGGAACCTGCAAACACTGGCCGCTGATGGAAATATAATTGTACCGGTAACAAACGGGGAGCTTGCCAGCGGGTTATTTGGCGAGGGAAGGATGGCTGAACCGGAAACCATAATATCATCCCTTGTTCAGCAGTTTAAAAGTGCCGGAAGGTTAAGCGGTAAAAAAGCACTGGTTACGGCAGGTCCAACCTACGAGCATATTGATCCCGTTCGTTTCATAGGCAACCATTCCAGTGGAAAGATGGGCGTAGCCATTGCACGGGAATTATTACAATGCGGAGCGGCGGTAACCTTGGTATTAGGCCCCGTGCCCGGTACATTTGTGTTAGACGGCTTGAATGTAATTAATGTGCAAACCGCCGAAGAAATGTACAATGCCTGCCACAGCGTTTTCGAGGAAACCGACATCACCGTTATGGCTGCCGCGGTAGCCGACTACACACCGGTTGCCGTTGCTCCCGAAAAAATAAAGAAAAAGGAAGAAAGCTGGCAGGTAGCGTTGCAAAAAACACCAGATATTTTAAAAAGCCTGGGGCAAAAAAAAACAGGCAGGCAGGTATTGGCTGGCTTTGCATTAGAAACCACCAATGAACGCGAAAATGCTTTGGCCAAGCTACAGCAAAAAAACGCAGATATTATTGTACTGAACTCGTTGCGCGATAGCGGCGCAGGTTTCGGAAAGGATACGAATAAGGTAACTGTTTTTGACAGGAACGGAGGAGAGAAACACTTTGATTTGAAATCTAAAGCCGCTGTAGCTAAAGACATTGTTGATTATATAATTGAATATATCCATGTATAAGCTTTCAATTTTATTGGTGGGGCTGCTGTTCTCCTGCTGTGTTTCGGGGCAGGAACTGAATGCTAAAGTGTCGGTAATGGCGGGGCAAATAAAAAGCTCGGTTGACAAAAAAGCCTTTCAAACCCTACAAACGGCATTAACCAATTTTCTCAATAACAGGAAATGGACAAATGATAGCTACCGGCAACAGGAAAAGATAGTGTGCCATTTTCTTTTAAATGTTACACAGGATGTTGAATCCAATGTATACCGCGCTGTTTTAACCATTCAGGCGGCCCGCCCGGTATATAACAGCAGCTATGTTTCACCCCTGATGAATTTCCAGGATAATGATGTAACCTTTAAATATATCGAATTTCAGCAGGTAGAATTTAATGAGAGCAATATAACGGGCTCCGATCCCGCCGCGTCTAACCTCACCGCGATATTTGCCTATTATGTGTATATGATACTCGGATTGGATTACGATTCTTTTTCACCAAGAGGCGGCGATCCCTATTTTAAAAAAGCGCAGCAAATAGTAACGGGCGCTCCCGATGGCCGCAATATTACAGGATGGAAAGCATTCGACGGGCAGCGTAACCGTTACTGGCTGTCGGAGAATTTCAACAACAGTAAGTATTCATTGCTGCACGATGCTTACTATGCTTATTACCGGATGGGTTTGGATAAGATGTATGAAGATGAAAACGAAGCGCGGCAGCAGGTTCTTAACGGGCTGAATCATTTAAATACACTGAGCACCGATAACCGGAATCTTATGGCCCTGCAGTTTTTCTTTCTGGGCAGGAGCGAAGAATTATCGAAGCTGTTTAAAAAATCGCCCCCACAGGAAAGAGTGCGGGCATCCGAATTGCTGCAAAGATTAGACATCGCAAATGCAGGTACTTATAAACAGGAATTGAAATGAATGCAGGCTGGTATATAATAATGGTAGCTGTATGGCTGTTAACGGGCTGTTCCGGGCGTAAAGTGCCTTCCGGCGTTATTGAGCCGCACGAAATGGGGAATATGCTCTTTGAAATAACGATGGCCGAAGAGTTCGTGAATTCCTATGTATCCAAAGATTCATCGAAAAATAAAGAGGTTGAAATTCAAAAAGAATACCAGAAGATATTTTTATTGCATAAGGTAACAGAAGCGCAGTTTAAAAAGAGCTATGATTTTTACAGGTCGCATACCGGCATTTTCAAAACAATGATGGATTCTTTGAATGCAAGGGCGCAGCGGGGAAGAAATGAATTGTACCGGATGCCCAATTAACTTATGAATCATTCGTAGCTGATTTAAGTTGTATGTAAAACCGGACCTGGCTAAGCCGGTAGATTTTTTTAATAAATGCATTGATAGTACATTCAGCATTCTAAAAAAAGCTTTATGCATGTTTACAAGCAAGGATGATCTTAAGTTAGGGTATGGTGTTGATATGGAAATAGGGAAATTTTTAACCGACCGGAAGGTGCCTGAAGGTAATTTGTACTGGAAAAAAAGGCTGCTGTATATTGTACCTATGCCCGGCTATTTGTTTATCCCCTTGTATATGGATATGCAATTCAGGCTGGGACTTCCCAAGTCGGAGCTGCTTTCTGAGCAACACCTGCAATTGCTGGAAAACATATTGCATAGTGCGGCGAAGCTCGAAAGCAATGCCATTAATTTTGAAGAACATATTGCCGAATGTGTTGCCTTAACCCGCCCGCAATGTAAAAACCCATCCTTTCTGCAGGATCTGGTATATTATTTTTCGGGTGAGAAAGAAAAAGCCGCTGTAACATTGGGAATGCCTTACCAATCGCTCAACCGTGCAGATGCTTACCTGTTCAGCCTGTGCTATTTTGATTTTGACCATGCTGTTAAAAAGCGGCTTGTAGCGGCCTGGTATGCTTTAATCAGCTATTATCTTATTGTAGACGATCTTGAAGATATTGAAACAGACTTTGAACAGCAGGAGGAAAACGCGGTATTAGAAGCCGGGCTATCTGATCAGGGCGCAAAAGCCATTGAAGCCCTCATTCACCAAAGCTACCACGTAATGAATACAGTAAACCCGGTAATTGCCAACCGTATTGATCATAAAAGACAACTGGTTAATGTAAAAGCTGTTATTGATGCTTTCCTTCAAAAGAAGGGGCAGCTTAAGGCTTAGCTTTTCCGGCAAATACAGACGATGAATCAAAAAACTATCTCAAATGCTGCGAGGAAACCTGGGGATCTGCGGCAAAAAGATAAACACATCACCTTAAACCTTTCTTATTTTTGTGCTGTATGTTTACGAATTGCACAGAAAAGGAAAGGTTCATTTTCAGGAAGATAGCGCATGCGGCCGAAATGCTGCATATAGACTGCTACGTTATAGGCGGCTTTGTACGCGATAAACTTATTGGCCGTAAAACAGGCGATGCCGATATTGTTTGCGTAGGCGATGGTATAACGCTTGCACATGAAGTTGCAAAACAATTGGCTCCATCACCCAAAGTAGCTTTTTTTAAAAATTACGGAACGGCGCATATTCGTATAGACGGGCTTGATATTGAATTTGTGGGTGCCCGGAAGGAAAGCTATCGTTATCACTCCAGGAACCCCGAAGTAGTGCCGGGTACCCTCGCCGATGATCAGAACAGGAGAGATTTTACCATTAACGCGCTGGCTGTAAGTTTAAATAAAGATGATTATGGCCAGCTTATTGATCCCTTTGGAGGAATAGCAGATATAAAAAATAAGGTAATCAAAACACCTTTGGATCCCGCTCAAACCTTTAGCGACGATCCTTTGCGTATGATGCGGGCTATCCGTTTTGCTGCGCAGTTGCAATTTATTATAGATGATAATACCTGGCAGGGCATCAGGGAGAATGTAGAACGCATACAGATTGTATCACAGGAGCGCATAACCGATGAGCTGAATAAAATACTGATGAGTGAAAAACCTTCTGTTGGGTTGGATCTGCTGTATAAGAGCGGGCTGATGCACCGGGTTTTCCCCCAGATGGTTGACCTGGCAGGCGCGGAATATAAAGACGGATTGGGGCATAAGGATAATTTTTATCATACCCTGCAGGTGGTAGACAATATATCCGAACATACGGATGACCTGTGGCTGAGATGGGCGGCTGTTTTGCATGATATTGGCAAACCGGCAACCAAAAAATTTGAAGAAGGGCATGGATGGACCTTTCATGGTCATGAGGTGGTAGGAGGAAGAATGGTTCCCAAAATATTTACCAGGTTGCGGCTTCCGCAGGATAATAAAATGCGTTTCGTAAAAAAGATGGTGGAACTGCATTTGAGGCCAATCAGCCTTACGAAAGAAAATATAACCGATTCTGCCATACGCCGTCTTTTATTTGATGCAGGCGATGACATTGAAGCATTAATGACTTTATGTAAAGCCGATATCACTTCAAAAAACAGGCAAAAGGTAAAGCGATACCTCGATAATTTTGAAATGGTGCAGCAGCGATTGCATGAAGTGGAAGAGAAAGACAGGATCCGTAACTGGCAGCCGCCCATTACCGGCGAAATGATCATGGACATATTTGGTATTGCACCCTGCAAAAAAGTAGGCGATATTAAGAACGCCATAAAAGATGCGATATTAGACGGCGAGATAGAAAACAATTACGACGCGGCTTACGATTATATGCTTATAAAAGCAGGGGAATTTAACCTGGCGCCTGTGAAGTAAAAAATACATGAATGGCTTATGTTATGTTGATTATATTATGTCATATCATATATCATCGCTAGAAGGGAAAGGTGAAACGTGAGCATTTCACTTCTAACGTCTGTCAT
>NZ_DAOMQT010000052.1:0-4355 GCF_035445465.1 Agriterribacter sp. | reverse complement strand
TCATCGCTAGAAGGGAAAGGTGAAACGTGAGCATTTCACTTCTAACGTCTGTCATCTTACGATTAACATAGCACTAAGAAAAAATACACAAGAACACAAAGCCTGCCCAACTGGTGGAATTATATTACTTTTGACAAATTTTATACGATATTCAACATCTAAACGATACACATGGCTATTTTAAAATTCAGGGCTTACTTTGAAGAAGATGACAGTATTTACCGTGATGTTGCCGTAAAGCACACACAATCTTTTTTGGATTTGCACTTCATTATTTTAAAAAGTTTTGAATTTGATTCGAAGCATCAGGCTACATTTTACCGCAGCAATGATAACTGGCAGCGGGGGCGTGAAATAAGCATCGAGAAATATGATAAGCCCTATAAGGCAGAGCCCCTTATTATGTCGGTAACCACCATTGGTTCCGAAATACGCAATCCTAACGAAAAATTTATTTATGTATACGATTTTACCCGGAACTGGACTTTTTTGGTAGAGCTGATCAGCGTATCCAAAGATGAAAACCCCAAATTATCTTACCCTGCCATCATCCGCAGCGAAGGAATAGCCCCCAGCCAGTACGGAACAAAAAGCATACTCGGCGACCGGTTTGTAGATATAGAAGAGAAGTACGACCTCACTAAGGGCGTAGAAGGTTTTAGTGAAGAAGGAGAAGCCGGAGAAGCCGGGGATACCGATACCGAACCGGAGGAAGAAAGCGGAGCAGACGATAAGGAAGATGTATAACCTTGCCACTCTTTTTGATGTTCAATAAAACCTGTATAGTAATCTCCGGTCCTACGGCAGCAGGTAAAACAAAATTGTCTCTGCAATTAGCCGAACATTTTAAAACGGATATCATTTCCGCGGATTCGCGGCAATGCTACCGGGAGCTGCATATTGGCGTGGCTAAACCTGCTGCTACAGATTTAAAGAAAACCAAACACTATTTCATTAACACCCACAGCATACAGGAAGAGATGAACGCCGGCAGGTTTGAATCCTACGCGCTTCAATCGGTAGCTGAAATTTTTGAACAGCATGATATTGCTATAATGGCAGGAGGCACGGGGCTGTATATAAAAGCATTTTGCAAAGGAATGGATGATATGCCTGAAGTGAAGGAAGAAGTAAGGCAATGGATACGGCAACAGTACGGGATACTTGGTTTAAGCTGGTTACAGGAGATGCTGCAGCAACACGATCCTGTATTTTACAGCAGAGGAGAAATGCAGAACCCGCAAAGGATGATGCGTGCGCTGGAAGTAAAACTGTCGTCCGGGAAATCTGTTTTGGAGTTACATTCCCTCCCGCATAAGCAAAGGGGCTTTTCTATTATCAACATTGGTATTGAGCTGCCGCGTAAGAGCATCTATCATAACATCAATAAAAGAGTAGATGATATGATGGAGGAGGGGCTGCTGGAAGAAGCCACTGCACTGTATCCTTATCGCCACCTCAATGCACTTCAAACAGTGGGCTACACAGAGCTTTTTGACTATATAGACGGTAAATGCACGCTACAGGAAGCCGTAGATGCCATAAAGAAAAACACCCGGCATTATGCCAAAAGGCAGCTTACCTGGTTTAAAAAAGACGAAAACATCCATTGGTTTGCCCCCGATGATGTGAAAAGCATAATTGATTTTATTGAAGAACGAACCAATACAAAACGGCAAAATGCGTTTTGAAATGAAAGGGAATGCTGTAGCTGCATATCCCCGTTCTGTTAATTATCTTTACCCGCTAAATGTCCAGTATGGAAGATGTTATAAATGAAGTGAAACTTTTTTTTGAACAGTGGACGAAACAGCCCGCAGGTGCGCTGTATACCCTGAAGCAGGCGGGCAGCAACCGCCAGTATTTTCGCGGACTTGCCGGTGCGCATTCCTATATTATTACCAGCAACCCCAATAATATTCCCGAGAACAATGCCTTTATAGCGTTTGCAAGGCACTTTTACAGTAAACAACTGGCTGTGCCTGAAATTCTGCATACCGATGGAAATAAAACCATGTATGTGCAAACAGATTTTGGCGATATTTCTTTGTTTGATATTATAAAGGAAGAGGGGTACAGTGCAAGAGCAAAGGAATTATACCGTAAAGCCTTCGCGCAACTGGCACGGTTGCAGGTGAAGGGTGGGGAAGGGCTCGACTATAACAACTGCATCGCCACAAAGTCTTTCGATAAGCAGGCCATCTACTCCGACCTGTTGTACTTTCTCTATTATTTTGTGCGGGCGCTCGACTTGCCTTACGACAAGAACTTATTGCTGAACGATTTTGAATTGCTGAGCAGCTATCTCATGCAGGAAGAAGCGAAATACTTCATGCACCGCGATTGCCAGAGCCGCAATGTGATGATCAAAGATGAACGGGTATATTTTATAGATTTCCAGGGCGGCATGCAGGGGGCTTTGCAATATGATGCAGCTTCCATGCTGTGGCAGGCCAGGGCCGCATTGCCGCATGAGTGGAAAGAAGAGCTGGTATCGTACTACTTCGAAAAAGTAAATGAATTACTGGGCAACAGGCTTGATAAAAAAGATTTTTTAGACAGCTACGATGGGTTTGTGCTGATCCGGATGCTGCAAACCCTGGGGGCTTATGGCTTCAGGGGACTGTTTGAAAGGAAGCAGCATTTTATTACCAGCATTCCTTTTGCATTAAAGCAATTGCGCTGGTTTTTGGAAAATAAAAAAATACCTATCCGCCTGCCCGAGCTGCAAAAAGTATTATGGCATATTGTAGACGACAGGATCATTGAACGGTATGAAACGGTAAAAGCCGCTCCCGATACGTCCCTGGTTGTGCATATCAACAGCTTTTCCTATCGCAATGGCATACCCGAAAGCAATGATAGTAATGGCGGTGGCTTTGTATTTGATTGCCGGGGCATCTTTAACCCCGGCCGCTTTGAAGCATATAAGCAGCTTACGGGAAGGGATAAGGAAGTACAGGAATTTTTGCTTCATAAAAGTGAGATGCCTGCTTTTTTGCAGTATGTGTATGGCATAGTGGACATTTCAGTAAGCGACTATATAAAACGGAATTTTGACAGCCTCGCGGTGAGCTTTGGCTGCACGGGCGGGCAACACCGCAGCGTATTTGCTGCCGACAGCCTGGCCAAACACCTGCAGGAAAAGTTTGGTGTTAAAATAGCCTTGCATCACCTGGTGCAGGAAGAAAAGAACTGGGTGAATGGGTGAGAGGGTGAATGGTGAATGTTGAGGGTGAATGATTTGTGGTTTCACGTTTACCATTTCACGGGGAGAAACGTGAAACGTGAGAGGGGGAAAGTGTTTTTAAAGCAATGATTTTGGTTAGTATGATGCACAATGCCAGCGAAAATTCTATACGGTCAAACAACGGGTTAACTACGGCTATGATCTTTGCCGCAGGTTTGGGCACACGGCTGAAACCCTGGACAGATCATCATCCCAAAGCGCTGGCGCCGGTAAATGGAAAACCTTTGTTGCAGCGCAATATTGAGTACCTGAAAACATTTGGTATAACCAATATCATAATCAATGTACATCATTTTGCCGGCCAGGTGATTGATTTCTTAAACGTCAATGATCATTTCAACTGCAATATCACTGTTTCGCATGAAAAGGAAGAACCATTGGAAACCGGTGGCGGGTTACAAAAAGCCGCACGGTTTTTAGAACAGCATAATCCTTTTTTTGTGATCAATGCCGATATTTTAACTAACCTGAACATAAAAGCTATGCTTGCATTCCATCAGCAGCACCAGCCATTGGTTACACTGGCGGTAACCGGCCGCAGCGCTTCCCGTACATTTTTGTTTACTAAAAAAAACCAGTTGTGCGGCTGGCGCAATAATGCATCAGGACAGGAAAAAATTTCTATCGCGGGTGTGGAAAGCATGCCCAAAGCATTCAGCGGGATACATATTATTAACCCGGCTATTTTTGCTTTGATCGCAGAAGAAGGAAAGTTTTCTTTGGTAGATCTGTATCTCCGTTTATCTGTCCGTCATGCCATCATAGGCTATGATCATTCCGGCGATATATTGATAGATGTGGGCAAGCCGGAAGCTATTGAACAGGCAGAAAAGCATTTTCATTAATTTTAGGTGTGGGGTATGAGGTGTGAGGTATAAGGTATAGGATATAAGGTATAGGTGAGGTGTGAGGGGAAAGCACCTGTACACCATAAACCATAAGTTTAAAAATACGAAGCCGGAATTTCGACATTCGAAGGAATATAAAACACCAAGAACCAAAAGACAAGAAACAAATAAAAGTCAAATATTAAATCCGAAGCCGGAAGACCGAAATCCGGAAAGAAGAACCAAATAACAAATCACAAGAACCAAAGAAATTACAA